>CANQAO010000007.1 GCA_947589375.1 uncultured Bacilli bacterium
TTTGTGCTCCTGTTTTTGCTTTACTTGCTGCTATACTTGGAAATCTTCCCATTATTATCCCTCACTTTCTTTTTATTAAATATGTTTAGTTAATGATTTATAATTTTGACTATTATCAAAAGTAATGTCATTTTTTTGTAATAGATCTTCTAAATAATAGTTACCATCAAATATATTTTGAATATCATTGATCATATCTATTTTATCATTATTTGTTCCATATATAAACTTATTAAAAAGATTTTCTGATTTTAACAGAGATGTAATTGACATAGATATATTTAAACTTTCAAATGATGATAAATTTTCTTTTTCTAGTAATATTAATGATTTGAATAAAAGTTTTAATCTTAATAATTCATTTTTTTGTAATAAAGTTTTACTAGGGTCTAAATATAGTGATACTAATTTATCAAAGAAAATTGGTAATACTTCGTAGTTCAAGTAGCTTTTTATAGCATTTGCATTTTCCAGCTCTGAATGGATGATTTCATGAGCATATATACCTGATGTTAGTTCAGATAATTTGTTAGTTAATATATATTCTGAAAATATTAATTGCATATCTTTTTTATGCTCACCAATATATATTGGTCTAAATGCTCCATATTCGATACTAGCATTTTTATCATAAATTAATGGAATGTCAAAAGGATATTTTTGTTTTTCACATTCACTAATTAAATCGATTAGTGAAGAAAGATTCCCGTCTTTTTTTATATTTTCATTATTGCATTTTTCTATGGTCTTATATTTAATAAATGGTAGTTTTTGTAAAATAATATCATAGTGTTTAAAAAAATCTCTTGTTTGTTTTGTCATTGTATATCTATTATTGATTTTGGCTATTGGTATTTTACCAAAGTTCATAACACTTAATCTTTTTTTTAAATTTGATAAACTGTCATTTAATGTTATAGGTTCAAATTTATAATAATCATCATCATTTTTTATAACTTTTTTCATCTTTTCCCCCATAATTAAGACTTAGCTTCCCCTAATATTGAAATATATACTATCACGGTTTTATTAAGATGTCAATAAAAAACTGATTTATGTTAATCAATTCGATGTTATTCGAATATATATTATGGATCAATAGGAACAAATGATTTCGTTTTATAAAGGCTTTAACATAAAAAAGCACTTTTAAAGTGCTAATATAGACAAGGTTCGCCACTATCTCATTTTGGGGATAAAAGATGCTCCATGGCCGGCGTCTACAACCACCTCTAAATTATTCATCTTTTCCCCTCCTAAATTAATATATGTAATTTATTTATTTGGGTTAAAGTTTAATTAAAAACATTTAAATATATTATTTTATACTTAAATGTTTTTAAAATCACTAGAACAATATAATTCAATATATTCTAATCTTTCTTCATTGCTAATAATATGGCTATTGTCTTTAAACATTTTCTGTAATTTATCATATTTACCATTAATGCTTTCGTGACTAGCAATAATCATATCCATTTTAGGCACATTAGTTAAATCTAAATATATTCCATTTATCTTTGCCAGTGATTCTATAAATAACCTTTGTGTTCTACCATTACCTTCACGAAAAGGATGTAAAGCATTAATATCAGCAAATAATTCTACAAGTCTATCTAGCGTTTTATCATTATCATAATCTAAAAAATACTTTTCTTTTTTTAATTTAGTAAAAACTTCATTACCGAATGATTCTATATGCTCTGATAAGCAAAATAAATCTTGTTTAGCAATATTGCAGTTTCTAATATCGCCTGCCCATCTATAAACATCTTGAAATAAATATTTATGAATAGCTTTTAAATAATTAAAATCAAAATTACCTTTTAATGGATTATCATTAAATTGTGATATTCTTAAAGCTACTAATTCTTGTTCAGCATTATATAAGTCATCATCACTAGTAATATTAAGTAAGTTAATTAAAACATCAGTTCCTTCATAACAATAATCAGGAGTTGAATCATAAGAATATTTATACTTGCTATCCATAAATTCTCCTATATTTTTCGATTATTTTTTTTCTTTCTTTTTCATAAGTAGACTTGCCAGTAATGCAATTATAAAGCTTTTGTTTAATCTCCTTTGTTAAAGGCATACCTTCTTGAGCCATAGCACCATCAACTTTTCTAATTTTTTCTTGTATTTCAGCTTCAGTTAATTTTTTACTTGCCATAAAAATCACTCGCTCTCTTAATTATCTTATGTAAATATTATACCATATTTCCCTTAAAATATCATTAGTTTTGACCAAATAAAAAGCACTTTTGTGCTTATATAGATAAGGTTTACTACTATCTCATTTTGGGGATAAAAGATGCTCCATGACCAGCATCGACAACCACCTCTAAATTATTCATCTTTTCCCCTCCTAAATTAATATATGTAATTTATTTATTTGGGTTAAAGTATAATTGAGATTTTGCACATCGACATTTATTTTATATCACTTGTATTTTTTCAATTATTATATAATTGATTAAATTTTTTATTTTCTTTTGAATCATTCGACCAAAGACCACATATCATTGTATTTTGATATAAATAATAATCAACTTTTTCAGTACTTTTAGTCATAAAATTAAAAACTGCGGTTTTAATTTCGGCCTTAGAAAAATAATTTTTTAAAGCTTCTTTACTAAGTTTTATAGAATTACCAGAATCAACTGAATCATCAACTAGTAATATTTTGGTTTTGTTTTGATATTGTTTATATATATTTTCATCAAAGGACACTTTTCTGTCACTATTTACATTATGATAATCTGATTCCATTTCTTTTTTTCGTAATTTAATCAATAATTTTTTAGGTATAAACGCTAATACTGGTTTTAGAAATTTTTTCCACTTTCATTGCCAGGAAACAAATCATAAGCAAAACTCTGTTTAATTTTTTGATATAATTTTTTGCTTTCTTCTTCAACATTTTTAACGATAATTCTAAATAATCCATTAATTTAACTCCCATAAACCATAATAATTACTCTTGTAGATTATATATAGCAAATACTTGTTTATAGAAATAATAACAAATTACCCGTTGTCCATGAACATTATGTTAATTTTCAAATTAAAGTTTAATTTTTTGATTTTTCGTTTCAATATCTACTCTTTCAACAATCGCTAAAGCAGCAATAAAGGAAATAACAAAACTACCACCATAACTAAAAAATGGTAAAGGCACACCAGTAAGAGGGATAAGCCCAAACATGCCGCCTAAGTTAATAAAAATATGCGCGAAAATATAGCACGCGACACCTAAACATAAATACCTTCCTCTTAATGTTGAAGCTCTAGAGGCAATTTGTAAGATACGCCATAAAATAAATAAATAACCTATAAAGATAAATATTGTTATTTTAACACCATATTCTTCGGCAATAATAGCAAAAGCCGAATCGGTATGAGGTTCAGGAATATAAGAGTATTTTTGTTTACTTTTACCAATACCTAAGCCCATTAAACCACCATCATTAATGGCAATATAACTATTACATACTTGATAGCCACCAGATTCATATTGGCCACAAGGATCAAACCAAGAATAAAAACGGGACATTCTAGCATCGTTAAGTAAGCCACCACTAACATTACTATAGATCATTATAGCTAACGCACCAACACCAATAATTAAACCCCCATATTTTATTTTTTCAATATTTAATATTGGACTGGCTAAAAACATCATGCCAATAATAAATAAAATAATAAGTAATGTTCCTAAGTCTTTTTGTAAAAAGACAATGGCTGGAATAATCGCCGCAATAATTAACATAGTTCCAATAATATTGGCATGCTTAATGCCCGTTGTTCTTAGTTTACGATAATATTTTTCAAAGAGAATAGCTAACATAGCAATAATGACTGGTTTAGAAAATTCACTCGGCTGGAGTTTCACAAATTTTAAATCAATCCAGTTATTCGAACCACTAATTGTCTCTGATTTCCAAGCAATGATATTTAAAATAATCATCAAAATAAATAATAACGGAACAATAGCTTTGTATTTTTTGGTATCCGTCTTTAAAATTATTAAACCAAGTAAAGCTCCGGCTATAATAAACAAAAGTTGTCTAAAGAAATAATAATAAATAGAAACATCATAATTAACTACAGCCGCTCTACTAGACGCCGTAACAATCGTAAGTAAGCCATAAATAAAACCCACTATCACAACAATTAGAAGCGGTTTATCTAAATCTCGAATAACTTTTTTCAAAGATTGACTCATTTTCTATCTCCCATCATATAATATCATAGCACATAATTTCTAGTTTTTAAATGGCTAAAAATATAAAAGTGTAAAATTAGGTATTTTTAATAGTCGTTTTGTGTTAAAGAACGTACAATATACTAGTAATAGATAGGAGGTTGTTATATGTATTACTACGGTGGATATCAAGGTTATGGATGTGGTAACCAATGTGGCGGCGGCTACCAAGGTGGTGGCTATGGTGCTGGCTATGGTGCTGCAATTATCCTCGTATTATTTATTTTATTAGTAATTATTATTGGAGCTAGAGCATTCGGTGGCGGCAATTATAATTACAACAATTAACTCAAATAAAAAGGCAGAAAACTCTGTCTTTTTTTATAATACTATTTTTCTTTTCTAATTCTTTTAAACTCTTCTCGGGAGTTGGCAAGTTTTCAGGTAATATACCGCCATTTTTCTCTATGACTTCTCTAATATTTTTTCCAATATTATAATGAGTTTGATTAGCTGCTTTTCAGATTTAATATTATCTCTTTTTAATTTTTGTTCTGTTTGAGATATCCTAAACAAATTATCAAAAAATAAACCCTTTTATAACCAAAGTTATGAAATCTATCAAAGTTTTTAACACCAGCTTTTTTTACTGCTTGATTTAAAGAATAATTGCCTTTTCTAGTTAAATTTCTTTGACAAAATCGTTTTTCATCCTCGGATAATTTACTATATTCAAGTTCAGAAATTTCTTGTTTTCTAGTTTGAATAGCAAAATATGTCTGCGCTAACGCAATTACAGCTTTTCTAGAATCGCCATTTTGCGCAATTAGATAGCAAGCATACCTTGATAATTTATAATCATCAATTGTTTTTGCAGCTCCTTTAGGCATTTTATCGTTTTACCGACATCGGCAAAATGATCTTCCACCTTGTTATTACTTAATTTACAAGCGTTTTTCGCCTTATCAATAACTTTTTCAAAATTACTCCACTTCGAATATTCAAGTGTTTGCATTAGCTCTCTAGCATACCAATATTCAACTCCATATTCATTTATATGTTTTATATCTTCAAATGTATTTATAGTTTTTTCAATTTCCATCATTGATAATTCCCCCTTCGTTAATTTTTATACCTACAGCTGTATTATCTATAAGCTTCCTAAAACAATTACAACATTTGTTCGAGCATTACGCAATATTTTTTTAACTTTTTGTTAATTTTTTTAAACAAAAAAGATATGCAAATTACATATCTTATAGTTTAAAATATCTCTGTTAATTAAGCTATCCTACGTTATCTAATAATACCAACTACAAAAAGTAATAGAATGTTGTAGGCATATTTAACTTTAAATTTAACTTTTAATGATAGTTCATTCATAGCTACCCATTTATCCACCATACTAACAATCCAAGTTTCAGCATATTTTGGTACTGATAAGTTAATTGGGAACATATGACTACGTATCATATCTTCTTCTTTTTGGCTTAACTCAAATTGGCTTTTAGCCGTTTGGACAGCCTCTTTAGGATGTACAAATGTCGAAATAAATCTTTCTTTGCAAGATCTTTCAGTAGGACTAATAAAGAAATCATGAAGCAAACCGCCTCTAGCGGTTTCCACATAATCTAAATGTAACATTTTACTAATTTTATATGAATAATATGCTACTTTCATTGAGTGATCAAATCGAGTCACTCCATGATGTTCGATATTCTTTATTTTCATAAATTCTTCGTTATTTAAGATATTTTGAACAATTCTCGAAAATTCTAAGTCTTGTTTTTCAATATTCATTATCTAACTCACCTCAAGTACTTCGTCATTATATCATATTTTTTAAAAAATTACAAATTGGCTTATTCCTCTTCTTCCGTGCCTTCAATTGTAAGGGTTTCACCTTCAGGCTGAATTTGAATATAAGTATTGCCATCATTTACTTTAATTTCTTTACCATCTTTATAACGATAAATAGTTTGACTAGAACGGCTTTCTTTTTCCCAAGTAATTGGTACTGCATAACCATTAGTAATAAAATAGCCGTCACCAGAACCAATATTATCTAATTTTTGTCTGCCATATGAATCATAAGCATAATTTTTAATTGGTGTAACAATTATATTTTTAACTGTATATTGTTTACCAGTGATTGCATCGACATGAGCAGTGCCTGACATACTACGTTTATATACTTTAGCTTCTGGATCATACTCATATGATGTATCTGTATAGTGTGAATATCTAATATATACTTTATCCGCTTTTTTAGCTTCTTCTTTTTTATTAATATTAATTTCATCCACACTATATTTTAATAATAAATCTTTATTTGTATCACGCATGTAGCCTTGTTCTTTCGCATAATCTTTAATTTTTTCCATACTAGTAAAAGCTGTATGCTCCGTAGCTTTATTTAAACTCTTATCGCGCCAAAAAACACTAGCAACTGTAAGACCATTGATATTATCGACTCCTAATCTACTAATATCAGCCTTAGCATCATCACTCCAACCATAATGAACATAAATGGCATCATTTTCTAACGCATAATCCAAATAATAAGGCCTTGAACTACGTACAGAACCGATTTTGGCGGTATCTTGGTCTTTGAAGATAGCCATTAAACGTGTAATTCCACCTTCGGCAATTATTTCATAAGTAATATATGCATCATCTAAACCCGCATGTGGCCATGCTTGATGGTTATTATTAATCATTACCGCAATTGGTCTTGATTTGGAATCCTCATCGACAATCTTTAATTTCTTCACGATTTTTTCTTCGACAATTTTTTTCACGTCTTTATTAGTGTAGAAGAAATAAGCTCCTACCCCAATTAATACTAATACTAACAATAAAAATAACCCAAAAATTTTTTTCTTTTTTGATTTTCTTTTTCCGTGTCTAGCTTTATGACTGGCCATATCATCACTCCTTCTATTTTAAATTATATCAAAGTTTTCATAAAAAAGAGACATATATATACTTTTCCATTGTAAATATATGTCTAATTCTTTATTTTTATCATTATTTAACTGCAATCCAAGCATTAGGAATCGCTCTAGTTAAATTTTGGCCATTACCATTAATCGGTTTGTTTACCAGCTTATTATCGATAACTAACCCACATGAGGTTCCACCATCTAAATTAGCAGCATTATAAGCACCATAATTAAGCAAAATTTCCGTTAAATCGACCATATCGGCACCAGCAATTCCATGTGCATAATCACGGCCATCCATCACTAAAAATAACACAATACCATCTTTTCTTTGCGCAATTGCACTTCTTGGAGCACTACCCCATCCACCATTACCTTTAACAAATGAAGGCTTACCATTGACAATTAAAAATGGTCCAAAATCAACGGCATCTCTGATACCAGCTTTCACTGCTTGTTCAGCAGTCATGCGACTTAAAACAAGTTTGTTTTCATGGTTAAAACCAATAAGACCACCATTGCCCCCGGGACGTGGTTTGTTACTTAAAACTTTACCATCTTGAATCACAATGCCATGAGGCACGCCACCATTACTATTATAATTAGGATCGACAAACCCGCTAGCATTCATCGCAACTACTGCGCCATTATTTTTAGCCATCGTCGTCAACATTTGTCCTTTAGTTCCCATATACTTAGAAACAGCCACTTTAACTTTACTAGGATCATAGATTGCAACTAAATAACCACGCATTTTATCACCAGTAATATCAATTCTTTTATATGAATCATTAGAATTATGGGTAAGAATTTCTTTTTCATATTTATTTAAATACATCGTAGATGAACTATACTGATTAAAGACAATTTGGTTAACGTCCGTATCTTCGCCACTTTCTTTAACATAATTATCTTTTAACACTTCATCAATCGTTTTATCACTATAAAAAATTGTCGCCAAATACTGATGATTCATCGTTGTCATCGCTGAAGTAATTAGCCACACGCGAAAATTCTTCCACGGGCCATATAAGGCAAAAGCAAAAGAACCACCTAATAAAACGAAAATACTTAAACAAATAATTAAAATTTTCACCGGTTTTTTAAGTCTTCTTTTATTTGGCATACTTAACTTCCTCTTTTCCAAAATATTGTTTATCATTATCAAAATCGATATATTTCTTATAAACCACTAAATTTCCTTTATTTAATTGTAATTTATTATTGTTTTTGGCCCACTCATTATATTCCTCGACGTTTTTGTTATAATTCTTAATATCAGAAATAAAATAATTCATCGCGCCTTCATATGTTGATTTAAAGATCGTACATTTACTACTAACATTGGGATCGGCAAATTTAACCTGGCAATTTTTCTTTAAAAATTTACTATTTTTTTCAACCTCGGTAATCTTTTTTTCGTAGTTTTCAATTAAAATATTCCAGCCTTCAACATTACGGGAAAATTCTTCAATAAAAGTTTGTTGTCTTTGCTCATAAAAATAATCACGCGCTTCGGCAAAATTTAAAACACTGATATTAAATTTATCATAATAATTTAAAATTTGTTTCATTTTTGCCGTAGTTAATGCTTGATCTTCCTTAAAGCTTGAAACGAATTTATATACTCCAAAAGCAAAAAGACTTAAAAACATCACTACAATTAAAATACTAATTATTTTTTTCTTCATATTACATACACCTTACACTACTATATATTAAGTTTATCAGAAAATAAAAAAAATGTAAATATTTGTCTAGTAATTTACATTTTCTATTTAATGATGGACTTTGGTATGCTTCTTTTGCCTAGAAACCTCTATATAATTAATGCCAGATAGATTTTCACATATCCTTTTTGGTGATTTAAAATTCAATTCCATTTGAATATCCGCATTTACGGATACTTTATTATCCTCAATACTTAAACTGCGAAGATGGATATTATTAAAATTACCAGCATCATCAAGCGATAAAATCACTTCTAAAAACCGCGGTTTTAAAATTCGATCATATAGTAAATAAGAAAGTGATGGAATTTTTATTTTTAAATTATCATTATAAAAATTATAGGCAAAAGCATGCGAATGTCCACTTAAAATAATTTGATTTTGTAATACTGGATATTCCACATTGCAGCCTTTATGTTCTAAAAATATTTGTGAATTATTAATATTTAAAATACTAAAGCCATAGCCAATCGGTACTAAATCAGGACGATTATTTTTTAAAACTTTAGCCGCATCTAAACCTGTTTGTTTTAGAGTCTGCTTTTCATGATCGCCTAAATTGATATAATTCAAAATCGTGCGTTCATAAGGATACTCAGCTATAAAATGTTCCAGTTGTTCACTTGGGCTGGCAATGACTTTTTGACGGGTATCACCACATGAACCATCGATAAAGTCACCGCAATTAATAATAACATGCGTATCATTTTGAAGGCAATATTCATAAACATAATCAGCTAATCTGATATCAGCTAGACGATGGCCATCATGCATATCACTAAGGGCGATAAACTTAAATTCATGAGGATTGGTTAGTTTTAAATCAGCTGTATGCATCAGTGGTTTATTAAGCTTAACATTTAAAGTATGTCTAATATCTCCATTATCATAATATGTACGATTAAAAAGACAGCCTTTTTGTTCTAATCTCATAATGCGTTTATGAGTTTCAATGGGTGATTTTTTCAGTACTCTAGCGATATGATTTAAATATTCTTTTTCTAAAATAATATTAAATAATCTCTTATCTGTCTCTTTCATAATTAACCTCCCTTAACTATCATGATATATAGTTAAATACCTCTTATTTTACAAATCTTTTAAACTATCCAATAAATCCTTAGCTACTTTTTCTGGTAACACACTGGTCAGTTCTTCGATACTTTGTTTTTTGATGTTACTAATGGATTTATATTTTTTAAGTAATGTTTGTTTTCTTTTTTCACCAATACCGGCAATATTGTCTAATACACTTTCGTAAACTCCTTTGCTGCGAATTTGTTTATGATAATTAATCGTAAAATTATGCACCTCATCCTGCATTCTTTCTAAATAATGAAATAGTTCACTACGTTTAGGAACAGCAATTTCTTTGGTTTCCGTAAGTAAAGCACTGGTATTATGCTTATCATCTTTTTTAAGGGAAACAACAAGAATATTTAAATTAAAATCATC
Organism: uncultured Bacilli bacterium; assembly: GCA_947589375.1. Lineage (GTDB taxonomy): Bacteria > Bacillota_I > Bacilli_A > RF39 > UBA660 > Coprosoma. The sequence goes on from CANQAO010000007.1 coordinate 10,341, forward strand.
AATAACCTCTTTAGCCACATTTAACTGGCCTAAACCACCATCGACAATAATTAAATCTGGCCGAGGTAAATCATCTTTTAGCACTCGGAAATACCGACGGTATATAACCTCGCGCATAGTTCCATAATCGTCGTTTTTATCCGTCGATATTTTATATTTACGATATTCATTTTTAGCGGGTTTACCATCGATAAATACAACCATGCCCGAAACATTATACGTGCCAAACAAATGCGCATTATCGAATATTTCAATTCTATCTAGCTTATCCATATTTAAAATATTTTTTAAATCTTCATTCGCTTTATTTACTTTTTCTTCGTCTTTTAAAAGCAAAGTAATCTGTTCTTCTAAACTTCTTTTCGCATTATCATTGGCCATTTGAATTAGTTTTTGTTTGACTCCTTTTACCGGTTTTTTAACTTTAATATTTAAATAACTTTCTAATAGTTTATCATCGACCAGATTTGGTACTAAAATTTCTTTTGGTAAAAGGGAATTTTCATAAAACTTCGCAATATATCGTGTAAGCTCCTCTTCTTCACTATCGATAAGGGGAATAATCGTATGATGATGTCCTTGAATTTTCGAACCTCTTATAAAAAATACAAAGACACTTAAATAGTTTTTAGCGCTATAAAAACCAAAAATATCGCGGTCGAGGTTATCATTAATTTCGACTTTTTGTTTTACTAAAGTGATATTAATATAATCTAATAGTTCTTTTAACTCCAAGGCCTTTTCATACTGCATATCATTACTATAGATTTCAATTTCTTCTTTAATTTTATCTGTTACTAAAGTGTGGTCGCCTTTTAAAAAGCGAATGATATCCTGTTCCATTTTTTTGATTTTCTCTTCAGGAACTTTATGCGCACAATAGCCTAAACACTGACCGATGTGATAATACAAGCAAGGCCTTTTGTTATATGTCGTACATTTTCTTAACGGGTAAATGCGATTTAATAAATTAACGGTTTTTCGGGCGGCCACTACATTAGGATAAGGTCCAAATAAACGCGTTTTATTTTTCTTTTTGTGTAAATGCCTCACGACTGATAATCTAGGCACTTTTTCATTGGTAAGTTCAATATACGGATACGTTTTATCATCTCTAAGCAAAATATTGTATTTAGGATCGTGTTTTTTAATTAAATTAAGTTCTAAAATTAACGATTCTGTTTCACTAGAAACGATAATATATTCAAAATCTCTAATTTCACTAACTAATTTAGCCGTTTTCCCCGTATGCGATGAATGAAAATATGAATTTAAACGATTTTTCAAATCTTTAGCTTTACCGACATAAATAATCGTTCCATTTTCATTTTTCATTAAATAACATCCCGGTTTATGGGGAACTAGATTTAATTTTTCTTGTAACATTTCTAGCACCTCCCTCTTTATGTATTATAAGGTAAATCTTATTTTTTATCAAGCTTTATTATCGCCAAGATATTAGTCGTTAAAATCACAATTTGGACAATTATTCCCGCATAAGAAACCACATAAATATTATAAATAAGCCAGGTTATACTAGTTAAAAGCATGCCCCACCTTAAATATTTAGGATTATGATAGTTAATAATAATAGTATAAATAATCGTAGCGATAACTGGTAATAAAGTATAAAAGCCTTGATAAGTAAATAAACCTGATACAATAAAAATAATAACAAAAATTATGGTCCACAGTACGCTTGATTTAATTTTGGTAAAAATAAGATTTCGGATAAGCGAAATCATACTCGTGATAAAACCGGACGTCCCGCCTAAGAGATAATAATGCATTGCCTTAAAGAAAAAGGCCAAGGTCTGCATGATTAAAATTTTATTAACCGTCCTACCAAAAGAACTAATAATTAAAAATAACGCATAAATAAAACCTAATATTTGTCCCATAGTATCACCTATTTTATTAGATTACAATTATTTCAAAAGGTGAATTTAGCTTTAAATATATTATATTAGGAATGATTTAGTCTTGCTTTTTTACGGGCCATTTAATATAATGAAATTGGTGATATAATGAAATCGATTAAAAATAAAGTCATTCATGAAATTATGATTAATAAATCAAGATTCATTACTGTTTTAACACCTTTTTATGATAAAAATGACCTTCATGATATTCTCGATAAATATAAAGAGATATATAAAGATGCCACTCATTACTGCTACGGCTATATATTAGGTTCATACTCTAAATGTAGTGATGATGGCGAACCATCCGGAACTGCCGGCAGGCCGATTTTACAAGTTTTAGAAAACCATGAACTGACAAATATTTTATGTCTGGTCATTAGATATTTTGGTGGCATTAAATTAGGCGCGGGCGGACTATTAAGAGCTTATGCGAAAAGCGCGAGTGAAGCTTTAAAAGAAGCCACGATCTTAGATGTTATCGATGGCTATTATCTAGAAATTGCGTTTAAATACGATGATAGTAAATTTATCGATCGCTTGCTTAAAGAACAAATAATTACTAAAGAATTTGGAAGTTTTATCACTTATAAACTACAAATAAGTAAACAAGATTTTGCAAAAATCGAAATTCCTTTAAAAGAAAAAGCTATTATTAAAACAAAAGAACCTATACAATTTGTATAAGTTCTTTTGCTTACATATGATAATTGGTATCGTGATAGAAATCTTCAAAATCAAAATCAATGCTAGGGATATGATGACTATCAACATGATTAGTAAGCGCATAGCCAGCTACAGCTAAAATAATTACGAAAATTACAAACAAGATGACAAAAGCTAAATAACCACCAACTGTAATTCCAATTACGGCACCATCAGATAAACCAGTTTCTGAAGCTTCAAAAGTTTTTTCGCCAGTCCATTCTAAATACATGTTGGCTACCGCTAAACGAATATAAGGCATTAACCAAATATATAAAATATTCAAAGTAAATACACTTAAGATAAGCCAGCCAATAAAGCTGCATAACATTCCATAATACTGAATACGTTTACCTTTGACTAAATTATAAGCCTTTTTTAAATTTTGGATAAATGATTGTTCAGGATTATTATCATCCATAATTAAATACGTAAGCATATCCAAAACTGGATAAAAATAAATAAACAAAATTGGAATTGCAAACCATGAACATAAAATCACGATGATATTAATAATTGGAAAAACAAATAAAATTACGAAAGCAATAAAAATTAAAAAGATAAATAGAAAATATAATAAAATATTTTTAATCTTATAAAATGGTTTTACGATAACATCACTAATCGTAATATTTTTTTCTCTAGCAATATCTAAAGAACCACCAATGATTCCAAAATTCAAAATAATTGAGCAAACTAAGGCCACTAAAGCCCCTAGAAAAATCATCACCGCTATAGAAGCATTTCCCGCTTGCAGATAGTTATTAGCTGATAAACTGCCATTTAACAAAGCTGCGAAAAACGAAATCGCAATTAAAATTATCATCGTTAAAATAAGCGGGGTTTTATCAAAACCTTTAGCTTTGGCTTTTAAAGCTTTTCTTAAAATTCCTCCTTTACTAGTTTCATGTTTTGTGTCTGATGTAGTTGGTTTACCACATTTCGGACAAAACTTAGCATTTTTGGCGATTTTCGCGCCACAATAACTACAATACATCTTTTCACCTTCCTTACTATAATAATACCACAATCTCGCATAAAATACTACAAATTTATCGAAAAAAAAGACCTTTATCGGTCTTATACTTTCCAAGTTTCGATAACATTACAGCTACTACTTGATGGTTCAGGATCAGGCATCTGCATTTTTACCAGCATTGGTACTTTAAATGCTTTACCAAAAGCCATACAAGTTCCTGGTTGTAATGATTTTTGTTTCTCCACGATTTCGGCACTGATATTAGGTAGCATCTGTTTAATATATTCTACATCCCTTGGGTGGTTTAATTTAAAGATTAAGAAACTTGAACACTGCGAAATAACGGTTTCGGAAATTTCAACTGGTCTTTGGGAAATCAAATTTAAAATGATACCATATTTTCTTCCCTCTTTCGCAATACGTTCAAAGATATTATAACCGATAAGTTCCACGTCAGTATCGTTTTGAACATATCTATGCGCTTCTTCGACAAAAATATGGAAAGGAATAGATGCTCTTTGTTTTAAACGTTTCGCAAAATCAAACAGCATTTTCGAATATAGTTTAACAACTACTTTCGCAAACCAGTCATCAACGTCTTCTAAGTTAAAATTGACAATCTGCGCTTTTTTACCATTTAAAGATACTAATGAAGCAATATAATTTTCCATGGTAATAAATTCAGGATATCTTAAATATCTAGAATTTTCAGAAATCGTAATCGCATGAAGACGAACTTTCAAAGTAATGGCATCGCTATAAGTTTCCTCATTATGTAAAAGGCCTTCACTAATTAAAGTAAACTCTAAAGCTTTTTCTAAATCTTCAAGCGTATAGTATTTAATTTCTGTTGGTTCGTATTTATCTAATGATTCATCGATAAAAGAAGTTACATACTCTGTCATTAAAATGCTTTCTGGAAAATTACCTTGCGTATCAATCGTAAATAATTCTCTAAATTTACGGGTATAGCCAATACCTTGAACAGGAGCTTCCATATTAAATTCATTAGTTGAACAAGTAGCTAAAATGGCAAAAACGTCATTTCGTTTACTACTAGCCGTTTGATTAGTGTATAAAATGCTCATAATTGCTTTGGCAATCAAATGGTTTTTATATCGATTAGAAATATCATCATCAGTCGCAAAAATAGTGACTAATTTAAGCATTCTTTCAATAATCGTAATTTGTGAATGCGAATCACATCTTAAAAGTAAGGCCATGTCATCGATATCTAAAAGCCAAAGTGGAATATTAACAATTTGACCATCCGTTTGCGTCACATTGGTCGTATAAAACTTAAAGTTTAAATTGGGATTAATTTGATTAACCGTTTGCAGCGCATTATGATATTCGCCGTAGGCATCAAAAATAAAGAAATTAGACTTATATGGTAATAGTTTTTCATTACGAAAGACATTTTGTAAAATTCTGGCCACTCCGCATGATTTACCTGAACCACTATTACCAAAGATGGCCATATGGCTACTAAATAAATCATTAATATCCACTCTAATTGGGTAATCATCATAAAGTGGGCTGACACCTAAAGTAAGTGAATCGGCATTATCCTCACCTACTAGTAAACCAACCTCTTCACGAGTAATTAAACGAAGCGTGGAATTAAAAGTCGGCTTTCTAATAACACCACCGACAAAATGATTGCCGACTACTTCACCTAAAAATCTAATTTTGATAATATCACTACCAATATCTTCAACCTCACCGATAATTTTTTTCTTTTCATCTTCAAAAATAACATGCATGTTCATAATATTGGTTGAAAGTGACCCGTCACTAGGCACGGCGACATGGGCCTCAGTATCACTAATATAAACTATCTTTCCAAACATTTTAATTCCTCCCTATATTAATTCTTTTATTTTATTTTGAATTTCTACATCTAATGGTTTAATTAATTCTTTAATTTTTTGACTATTTTTTAAAAGGGCGAGCTTGGCTTCATAAAACTCTAGTTTGCTTTCGGCTTCTTTTAATTGTTTGTGAATCGCACTTCGACTTACCTGATAATTCTCACTCATCTCGGCTAAAGATAAATTATTAAAATAATAATCTTGAAAATAAGTCTGCTGCTTTTCCGTTAAAAGCGTACCATAATAATCGTATAAATTAATTAACTGTATATGATTATCCACTTATAAATCCCCATATTACGCCCATAAAGACAATTATGCCAAAAGCAATATAAATAGCGGTCATCGCTTTACGCTTATAAATACGATAATTATTATATCCCATGACAATTAAAGCGGCCCCAGCTAAAATTTCCGCCACTGGCAGTAAAAATTTAAAAAATAGTGATAACAATAAAACAATAACTAAAATTAAGACTAAGATTAATTGTACCATTAATCCTTTATCGAGATTCATCTTTTTCATTCTTCATCCATTCCTTTAAATAATCCATAAATATATTTTTCAATATCAAATACTCTTAAATCTTCTTTGCGTTCCCCTAAACCGACAAACTTAACGGGAATGCCGGTACTATCTTTAATCGCTAAGACGATGCCTCCTTTAGCTGTACCATCAAGTTTGGTTAACACGATTCCCGTAATATCGGTAATTTCTTTAAAACTTTTTGCTTGACTAATGCCATTTTGTCCAGTCGTGGCATCAATCACTAATAAAGTTTCATGCGGCGCATTTGGGATTAATTTACCTAATACTTTAAATAGAAATTTTGGTATTAATAAAATATATGATATAACAAGTATTAAAGATCTTACTAAAACAACGATTTATTATATAGGTAAAGAAGATGAATTAACTTATTATGTTCCTGTTACTAAAATCGATAATAATGCTAATAATAAAATAAAAATTATTATTGATGAACTAAAAAGTAGTCCTACTTATGAAACTAATTTAATG
>CANQAO010000008.1 GCA_947589375.1 uncultured Bacilli bacterium
CAAAGAAGCTAAAATGCGTGGTTATGATAAAGGTAGATTTTCATTTAACGTTAAAGGCGGTCGATGTGAAGCTTGCTGGGGTGATGGTGTTAAGAAAATTGAAATGCATTTCTTACCTGATGTTTATGTTCCTTGTGAAGTATGTCATGGTACCCGTTATAATACCGAAACCTTACAGATTAAATTTAAAGGTAAAAGCATTTACGATGTTTTAGAAATGACGGTTGAAGAAGCTTATGAATTTTTTGCAAACATCCCTAAAGTTAGAAATAAATTACAAGTTTTAATGGATGTCGGCCTTTCTTATATTAAATTAGGTCAAAGTGCTCCAACATTATCGGGTGGGGAAGCGGCCCGCGTTAAACTCGCGAAAGAACTACAAAAGAAACCTACAGGTAAAAGCCTATTTATTTTAGATGAACCGACAACTGGGTTGCACACCGATGACATTAAAAAGCTGCTTAATATTTTAAATCGCATTGTCGATAATGGTGATACAGTTATCGTTATTGAACACAATTTAGATTTAATCAAAGTTGCTGACCATATTATCGATTTAGGTCCAGAAGGTGGCGATAATGGGGGAACGATTGTCGCCCAAGGTACACCGGAAGAAGTCGCCGAATGCCCTAATAGTTATACAGGTCAATTTTTAAAACCATATTTAACTAAATAATATTGTATTTTATATAAAAAAATATTATAATATGTAAGTCAGGGGGGAAGTATGATGGATAACGAAAATCACACAAAAGAAGATAATGCTTTATATGGCCTTATTGCCGTATATTCTAAAATTTATGATTTATATTTCGATGAAATGTATAATTTAGAAGTTAATAACCTTATAAATTCGTCAGATTTTCAAAAATGTTTAGTAAAACTAAATTTACTAAAAGCAAAGGAAAAACGTATTTTAAATACGATTACTATTTATAAAATTGATGAGGTCAGTGATACTGTAAACGATTTTTGTGATATGTTAATTGATGATCCAGAAAAGAAAAGTTATATTATTAAACGAATTAACAATATTATCAATCAAGAAATAGTAAATGAGCATGACGAAGACATGGAAATGGAAGATAAGATAATGCAAAAAACAATTTCCTTGGTTAATTATGTCATGGAAGATTATATCCGTTCTTTGTCCAATGATGATAACGAAATAAATGCTTTAGATAAATATATATTAGCTTTTACTTTTCCAAACGTTGAAGACGACTTAATTATCGGCGGTTTTAAATCAGAAAATTTAATCAAAATATCTGATGACATCAGAATGAAACTTTTAGCTTTAGATAAAGAACATTATAAAGAATATCAAAAAACATTGGCAGTTACTTATGTTGTTAATTATGCCAATGAACTTTTAAATGATGACATTGATAGTGAATTACAAAGTATTTATTTGAATCGCCTTAAATTTTTCATTCCATATGTGGAAACAGCACATTTAACTTCATTCGATAATGCCTATAATTTAGTGGCTAATTTTGGCATGAATGAGAATCATAATTTAAATAAAGTACACGATTTGGTTATTGAGGAACTTGAGACGCGTGATGATGTAACGCTTGTGCAAGGTAAACAGTTATCTATGGCGACTATCAATCAGTTATTTAATATAATAAAAATTGTAAATCACAATATCAAACAATTTAACAAAATAGATTTTACTAGTCAAGATAGTGTTTTAGCTTATCAAAAATCTTTAGATTATGAAGAAAAAATTATGCTTGAAATTATTGATAATTATTATGATTCAGATTTATTTGATTTGGTTGAAAATGCTTTAAAAATTATTGTTCCTGATGCCAATGAACACACGCAAAATTTAATCAAAGATAGACTTTTAAGTTATTTAGAGGAGCCAGGGAATGATATGTATGCTTCGATGGATATACCATATTATATAACTTTAAATCAAACTATCAAATCACTAAAAGTTTTTGAAAAACTTATTGCGCAAAGTAAAGGTGACGAATTAAAGTCTTTAATTCAATTTAAAAATGATAAAATTTTAGCTAATTATAAATTTACCAAATCTTATATGGAAGCTCAAGGAAAAATCGATGCTTTAACCATTTTAGATGATGAAACATTATGCGATCTTTTAGATATTAATTTTAATGAATATATCTTTGATAAAAATGAATTATTAATCGAAGATGCTTATGATTTGATTGAAGAAATTACGATGTATCCAGATCGGGCTATCGATAAACTTTATGAAGACAATACCGATTATTTAAAAGAGTTTCTCTTAGACAATAATATTGAATCTTTAAACAAAATAAATTCTAATGAAGCCAAAGCTAAACGTGAATATCAAAAAATATATTTAAACATACTCGGGCAAGAATTATATCCTACTTATGTAAAAAAAATGGAAGAGTTTTATTTAACTAAAAATAGAGAATTTCTTTTAAAAACCATCCAAGAGATTATCACGGAAAAAGAAGACGATACTGTACTGGATATCGCTACTAAATTTATGAAAACTTTACAAAAAAATCTCGATCATTTTTATTTAGTGGATTTTAATAATGTGAATGATACCGAAGTTATTAAAGAGGATTTAAATTATGAACAAGAACTATTCAACGAAGCGGTTACTACGAATCCCAATTTGTGTTTAACATTTATAAATACTTACTTAAATATGATTGAAGATGCCGCTACTAGTAATTTGATGGCATTAAGGATTCAAAACTATGTTGATAAAAAGCAGAATGGCTTAAATGAATTTTCACCAGCTGAAAATAACATCGTTATGCAAAATCAAAAATGTCTTCATTTAAAAGCGGTGAACAAAAGAGCCAATGAACTTAAAGGCGATTTAAAGGAAGCTTTATATGGCATGATTTATGCCCATATCCTTGCTGACCCTGATCTAACTTATAAATATATTGAAGCCAAGGGAAATATTGATCATCTTTTAGTATTAAATGAGCAAACAGCTGCTAGTATTTTAAGCATTACGCCAGATGAATATGTAATTGATAAAAATTTCATTTTATATGAATATTGTAAACCATTACTTACGGAACTATTGCGTCCAACTAGTGAAAAATTAGATATCTATGATTTGGCCGAAAAAATATATCATCAATTAGATTTTAATGTGGCTACTTTAGATATGAGTGACCAAATGGTTAGTGATTTATACGACACTGTCGAAAAAACCTTTGCTAAAACTTTAAAAAAATAAGATAAAACGACATTTAATTTGATGTCGTTTTTTTATACTAAAAAAGGTGAAGATTTATGACTATCTATATCGATGCTATATTATTTTTAAATTTTTTCTTTGATTTTTTACTTTTATTAACAACCTCCGTAGTCTTAAAAAGACACGCTAAAATGTTTAATATATGCCTTGGAGCCTTCATTGGCTCACTAAGCACGTTAGTCTTATTTTTTAAGATAACTACTATTCAGCTCTTGATTATTAAAGTTTATTTAAGCATTTTAATGGTTTTGTTTACTTTTTATTATAAAGATTTTAAATATACGATTACTAATCTAGGAGTCTTTTATGTCACTAGTATTTTATTAGGGGGCTTTCTTTATTTACTAAATATTGAATTTTCATACAAGCATAAGGGCCTTATTTTTTATAATAATGGACTTAGTATAAATGTTATTTTTTTATTCATAATTGCGCCCATAATTTTATATATTTATGTAAAACAGAGTAAACTTTTTGGTCAAAAAATCAAAAATATGCATAAAGTTATTCTAAAAATAGGCAAACAAGAATTAAATTTAATTGGTTATTTCGATACTGGTAATACTTTAACTTATCAAGGTAAATTAGTAGTTATTACGAATATACCTAATACCTTTCACCAAAAGAAAATATTAGTTCCCTATATGACTATAAACGAAACTAGTAATTTAGAATGCATCAAAGCCCGGATTATCGTTGAAACGATGGGCGAATATGAAGTGTTTTTAGGCTTTAGTAATAATTTTCACATGAGTGGAGTCGATTTGTTATTAAATGGAAATATGGAGGCGAAAATATGATTCTAAAAATTAAAAAATTATTACATATCTTTTTTGAGGACGAAAACATTTTCTTTATCGGTAGTAGTGATAAACTGCCTGAGCCGCTTAGTAAAGAAGAAGAGGTTATGTATGTCAAAAAGGCCATGAATGGCGATAAAGGGGCACGCGCCAAACTGATTGAACACAATCTTCGACTAGTAGTCTTTTTGTCTAAAAAATACGAAAACACAGGTGTTGATTTAGAAGATTTAGTAAGTATCGGTAGTGTGGGTTTAATTAAAGGGGTAAACACCTATAAACTAGGCAAAAATATAAAACTTGCCACTTATGCGTCAAGATGCATCGATAATGAAATATTAATGTTTTTAAGGAAAAATCGCAAACGAAGAGGGGAAATTAGTTTTGAAGATAATTTAAGCTACGATTCTGAAGGCAATGAACTGCATTTAGAAGATATTTTAGGAACTGATTCTGATATTGTCACTAAAGGTTTAGAAAAAGAGATTGAAAAAAAGCTTTTATATGATGAAATTGAAAACTTAAGCCCGCGTGATAAAAAAATTATGGTCTTAAGATATGGTTTGTTTGGAACTGAAGAGATGACGCAAAAAGATGTTGCCAAACTCTTAGGCATTAGTCAATCATATATCTCGAGAATCGAAAAAAAAGTTATTCGCAAACTAAAAAATTTAGATAAAGATTAAATTAGTTATCCTTTACTAGGCAAATGAATATATTATTTATAGGTGATAGAAAATGGATACAAAAGAAAAATTTAAAGATTTCGTAAAACAAAATCCCGCACTATTAAAGCACGTCAAAGATGGAACAATGACCTGGCAAAAATTCTATGAGATTTACGATTTATATGGTGAAGATGAAAGTGCTTGGAAAGATTATTTAACTGTTGAAACGGCCGCAGCTGCCGCTACTTCTTTTGATTTAATAGGTTTTTTAAAAAGAATTGATTTAGATAGTATTCAAAATGGCGTTAATAGTATGCAAAGGGTATTAGGTTTGCTTCAAGATATCTCATCAAATAAAAAAAGCGATAATGTTACGCAAAAACCAAGACCCCTTTATAAACACTTTGATGATTAATGATTTTAGATTTACAATATCGCATTAAAAACAATGAATACTATTTAAAATATTTAAGACAAAATTCTAATTGGTATAAACTATTAAATCGTAATCCGGCGAATTTTAAAAAATTTGAAGATGAAGCTAAAGAATTAGCTAAATTAGAAAGAGCTGACAAAATATCGGATACTTTAAATACGATTGAAATGTTAGAAAAAGTACTATCCACTTTAAAATAATTATGTTATATTATTAGTGGTGATATATATGCGCATAATAAGTGGAATCTATAAAGGTAAAAAATTAAAAGGTTTTGATATTGATGGCACGAGACCCACGATGGATAGGGTCAAAGAGTCTTTGTTTGGCATGATTCAAGAAAAAGTTCCAGAAAGTACATGTTTAGATCTGTTTGCCGGTAGTGGTGCTTTAGGTCTTGAAGCTTTAAGCATGGGAGCAAAAGAATGTTATTTTATCGATAATAATATGGAAGCCATAAATATTTTAAATGAAAACACTTTAAATGTTAAAAATGCCCATGTTATTAAATGTGATTATAAAAAATATTTAAAAGAAACAAAATTAAAATACGATATTATCTTTCTAGATCCGCCATATAAAAATAATAATTTAAATAAAGCGATTAAAATAATCGAAGAGCTAGAACTCTTAAATCAAAATGGTCTTATCGTCTGTGAATATGAAACTGAAAAACCAGTTTCTAATTTCGAACTTATCAAAGAAAAAAAGTATGGCCATAAATATATTAAAATATATAAAAACTCATAAATCTAAATATTATGAGTTTTTTGTGTTAATTTGTTTGACTTTTAAGTCTCTTTTATTTATAATAAATCGCGGTTTATATGGAATATGTATTAATTCCATACTTTTCATCCACGGGGTCAAAAAACAAATCATTTAAAAATGGATAATAAGTTAAAATGCCCATAATAATATAAACTAAAACAATGCCAATTAAGCTTACATAATTTAAATTACGATATTTTTCGCTTTTTAAAATATAATAACTGATAATTTGTGTAATACTAATGGTAATAAATAAAATAATAAAGTTTAAAGCCATATTTTCACCGGTAAAACTATAAATAGGTAAGTAGATAATTAAAAAAATAGGAATGCTTAAAAAACCAGTGATAAATAAATTAACTAAATAATTGTGATATGGCCTATGAGTTTTTTTAAGGATCAGATAGTCAATGATTCCATATAAAATAATGGCGGTAAACAACATTTTCATGTGTTCCCAAATGCTTTCGTTGACGGGAAAAAAGATACTAAATAATGCATTAGGGAAGATGGTATACATGAAATGTACTAAAAAACACAACAGAAATATACCAAATGTGGCTATGACTTTAATCCATTTTAATGACATAATATGCCTCCTTTTTTACATTTATTATATGAAAATTTAAAAAAATTATGTTTTTTTGTCAGAAAAAAAAGGAAATCGGCCTGTCCGTGGCGTATATTATATATAGAGGGGTATGATATATATAGAGGGGTATGATGCAGATGAGTTATATCAGTCAAGAAAAAATTGCCGAAATTAGAGATAATGCCGATATCGTCGAAATCATTTCTAACTATGTTTCGCTGACGCCTAGAGGCAAAAATTATTTTGGCATCTGTCCATTTCACGATGATAACAATCCTAGTATGAGCGTTAATCGTGATAAAAAAATTTATAAATGTTTTTCCTGTGGGGCCACGGGTACCGTTTTTAAATTTGTCATGGACTATGAAAATATTTCTTTTTTAGAAGCTGTAAAAAAAGTCGCTGATAGTGCTGGTATTAGTGTTGATATTGGCGCTATACCTAAACTTAAAAATCATTCTAAATTACATGAAATATATGATTTGAGTTTAAAATTTTATCTCAATAATATTAATACATCAGCTGGTAAAGAAGCTAGAGAATATTTAAAAAGTCGCGGCATCAATGATGCTATTATTAAAGAATTTCAAATTGGACTAGCTCTAGATGGTAAAGATGCTTTAGCGAAATTACTATTTAAAAAATTCGATGAAAAAGATATCATGAAAAGTGGTCTTGTAAACAAAAACGCCTATGGTTTTTTAGATTTATTTTATGGCCGCATTATGTTTCCTCTTTGTGATTTAAAAGGTAATGTCGTCGCTTATAGTGGGCGTATTTACAATCGTGAAGATAATTCAAAATATTTTAATACTTGGGAAACGGAAATTTTTAAAAAAGGCGAACTACTTTATAATTATCATCGCGCCAAAGACAGCGCCAGATTAAATAATCAAATAATTGTCATGGAAGGCTTTATGGACGTAATCCGGGCTTATTCTATTGGCATTACTAATGTCGTCGCTACCATGGGTACAGCGGTCACTAAAGAACAAGCTATCTTAATTAAAAAAATGGCGAAAGAAGTCATTCTCTGTTTTGATGGTGATGAAGCTGGAGCGCATGCAACGATGGCCTGTGCGGACGAGCTATTAGCGATTGGGGTGACTCCAAAAATAATCGCCCTTACTGATGGTTTAGATCCCGATGAATATATTTTAAAAAATGGTGATGAGTTTAAAAATTTAATCAAAAATACCATGAATGTCATGGATTTTAAACTAAATTACATAAAAAAAGGTAAAAACTTAAATAATACTGTAGATGAAGCTAAATACGTGAATGAAGCCATTAAAGAAATTAATAAAATAAACGACGATATCTTAAAAGAACTGACTATTCAAAAAATTGCTGGTGAAACGGGATTAGATGAAGGCGTATTACGTTCTAAATTAGAAAATAAAGTAGTGGCTCCTAAAGTGCCAAAGAAACCGAAAATCAAAATGAATAAATACGAAATTGCCGAAAGAAATTTAATTTATTATATGTTAAGATACCCGGAAGTTATTAACATCTATAATACCAAAGTAACTTACATGCCTACAGCAGAATATCGCCTTTTGGCTAGAGAAATTAAGATGTTTTATCAAGATAATGGCTTTATTAATGAAGCTGATTTAATCGATTACGCCGAATGCGATGAGGATTTAGTTAAAACCATTTCCAAAGTCGAAGAGGCTAATTTAAAAGAAAACTATTCCAAAGAAGAAATCGATGACTATATTAAAACTATTAAAGATTATAATGTTAAAAATGAAGTTGTCAGATTAACTAATAAAATGAAAGAGGAATTAGATCCCCTAAAAAAAGCGGAAATCGCGCAAAAAATAATTGATTTAAAAAAGGAGAGTACAAATGTTTAACGAAATAAAAAGTTTTGAAGAAAGAAAACAAGAATTAATTAAATTAGGAAAGGCAAAAGGAGTCATAACTTACGAAGAATTAGCTGATAAATTAAAAGGTTTAGAATTAGATGCTGATTCCTTAGATGATTTATATAATGCCTTAAATGAAAATCAAATTCAAGTAGTTTCCGAAAATGCCGAAGATGATACCGATGATGATAGTACAAGTACCGAAAGTCTAACTAAAGATTTAACTATTAACGACCCAGTGAGAATGTATTTAAAAGAAATTGGACAAATTAAATTACTTACTAATGAAGAAGAAGCGGAACTCGCTGATCGCATTGTAACGGGTGATGAAGAAGCGAAAGCCATTTTAGCGGAAGCTAATTTACGTCTAGTTGTCAGTATTGCTAAAAGATATGTCGGTAGAGGTATGTTATTTCTAGATTTAATTCAAGAAGGAAATATTGGGTTAATGAAAGCGGTTGAAAAGTTCGATGTCTCTAAAGGTTATAAATTTTCAACTTATGCGACATGGTGGATTAGACAAGCTATCACTAGAGCCATTGCCGATCAAGCTAGAACGATTCGTGTGCCGGTACATATGGTTGAAACAATCAACAAATTAGCCCGGGTTGAAAGACAATTAACCCTTGAACTTAATCGTGAACCAACCGAAGAGGAACTATCGAAAAAAATGGGAACAACGGTTGAAAAAATCCGTGATATTTATAAAATTAGTCAAGAACCAGTTAGTTTAGAAACACCAATTGGCGAAGAAGATGATTCGCATTTAGGCGATTTTATTCCTGATGAAACAAACATGAGCCCTGAAGATTTTGCGATTAATGAGCTGTTAAAAGATGAAATCTCCGAAGTCTTACTTACCCTTACTGAAAGAGAAGAAAAAGTCATTAGATTGCGTTTTGGACTAGAAGATGGCAGGCCTCGTACTTTAGAAGAAGTAGGACAGTTATTTGGAGTTACTAGAGAACGTATTAGACAAATTGAAGCTAAAGCTTTAAGAAAATTACGTCATCCTTCACGTAGCCGTAAACTAAAAGATTATCTTGGAGACTAATGTTATCAAAACGTTTAAAAACTATTGCTGATTTAATTCCTAATAATAGTAAAGTAATCGACATTGGGGCTGATCACGCTTTACTAGATATTTATTTAACTAAAGAAAAAAACTGCCAGTGTTTAGCCACCGACATTTCAAAAAAATGTATCGAAAAAGCGCTTAACAACATTCAAAAATACCATGTAAACGTCGATACTCTCGTTACTAATGGTCTAGAAGGAATCGATTTACATGATGAAATTATCGTTATTGCTGGCATGGGATCACATACAATCTTAAAAATTTTAAATAAAAACATTACTAATGATTTAATTATTAGTTCGCAAAGAGATATTCCACTTTTACGAAAAAAACTAAAACATAAAGGTTACCGCATTTATCAAGAGAAAATTATCAAAGATAACCATTTTTACGTTATTACCTATTTTAAATATAAAAAAGGCACAAAAATTAAAAATATCTATAGTTATAATCAAGAATACAACGATTATTTATTAAAAGAATATCAAATGAAGTATCAAAAAACTAACAAATTACTTACCAAACTAAAATATTTATATATAATTGGGCGAATAAAAAAAGGAAGTTAATTTATTTTTAATTAACTTTTTCTTTGGCTTTTTGGATAATATTTTTATTATTAGTTTTACCGACGAAATAATCGATAGAAACATTATAACATTTGGCCAATAAATATAGTTTAGATATTTGAATTACCGAAATACCATTTTCATAGTTCCAATAAGTAGACTGTTTATCCCCAATTATATTCGCTGCTTCAGATTGTGAAAGATGCTTTTCCAACCGAACTTCTTTTAATCTTTTTTGTAGTAACTTTAAATTTATTTTATTATGGTAGCTTATTTTAACATCAGATAAACCGGTCACATAATCAAAACTAGCTTCAAAATAATTTACAAAATTATTTAATTTATCAATCGGAAAGTTACTACGTCCATTCGCATAATCGAAAAAATTATCAACGGATACGCCAATAGTTTTAGCCATTTCTTTAATTGTTAAATCATTGTCAATACGCAAATCGTTAATCCGTTTAAATTTCAATAACATACAAAATACCACCTAAATTAATTGTAAAATTATTTTGTATTATAATCGTTTTTTTCGGAGATATTAGATAAAAAATGCAGAATATTTTATTTATAAAAGCAAAAATGTCATTGGTAGTAACACATTATCTTTTTTAAAGATAGAAAAGAGAGCTTCATACATAAAACTCTCCTTTTTAAGCAAAAAATGTAGGCCCTGAATCTACACTATAATTAGTACTAGAAGTTTCAGCCGGTTTTGAATTAGATGTGTTTTTTTGTGGTTGACGAGGTTTAGGTGTATCGGTCTTTTTAAATTCATTCATCACTCTAAACATCGTTTTGGCATTTTTCATCATTGGTGTCATTTGTTTAATAACCGGAATGGCTTGATTTACAAGTCCTAAGGTTCGCTGGGTACCATTTATCAAAGAGCCCAAATTAAAACCTCTTAACCCTCTAGAAATCGTACTAAATAATCCTGGACGGGCTACAGAATATGGCACAAATGAATAATATGGGTTATAAAAATTCATAATCAAACCCCTTTCTAAAATTATTATATGATTTTTTCATAAAAATGTTTTGTTTTATGGGCGAAATATGTTATACTTATTAAAGTAGAATAAAAGGTGGGTGAATGTCTAATGATAACTAGATTATTATTAATGCCTTGTATATTTGTATATAAATTCATTAGATATTTTTTCTGTGGCCTTTTAGTTTTGCCTAAAGCGTTATTATTTCCATTTACTAATCATAATGATATAGTACCTAAAAATAAAAAAACGAAGCAAACTATTAACCGCAGTGATGATTTTGGTAAAAGTGAAAGTGTAATTGAAAATAGTCCTGCAAATAGTTCTAATACCAAATCAGTAGAAAAGAAGCAACATATTAAAATATTTAATAATGATAAAAAAAATTCTAAAGAAAAAAACACTTATGAATATATTTTAGAAAATAAAGATGGCAAACCGATTAAAGGATATTTTGCTGCATATTCTAAAGCCGAAGTTAGCTCATATTTACAAAGCCATGGTCACAATATTTTAAGTATTAAAACTTCCAAAATGATTAATTTATTCCATGGTGAAAATTCATTTAATGCTAAATTTAAAACTAAACATCTAATCTTTTTTCTCGCACAATTATCTACTTATTTAAAAGCGGGAATCCCATTAGCGGAATCAATAAATATTTTAGTTAGGCAATTTGAACAGCCAACCTATAAAAAAATCTTAGAAGGCGTTAGTTATGACTTATCATTAGGTAAAAGTTTTAGTGAATCTTTAGAAGATCAAGGAAAAGCTTTCCCAAGATTACTTATAAATATGATAAAAACTTCGGAAATGACTGGTGAACTCCCAGAAACTTTAGATGATATGGAAGAATATTATAGTGAAGTTGAAGCCACCAGAAAAGCTATGGTCAGCGCGATGATGTATCCAATTATTATCTTCTTTGTAGCTATTGCCGTTGGCACGTTTATTATGGTTTATGTCGTACCAAAATTCGTTGAAATTTACGATAGTATGGATGACACCGAAATTCCAGCTATCACCAAGTTTGTCTTATGGCTATCTGATTTTATGAGTAACTATATTATTTTAATTGGCTTAGGCATTGTCCTCTTGTTAGCCTTATTTATATATTTATATCGTAATGTCACCTCATTTAGAGCTAGTATGCAATATGTGGCCATGAAAATCCCTGGTTTTGGTAACGTTATCATCTATAACGAAGTGACCATGTTTACGAAGACTTTTTCCTCTTTATTAGCACATAATGTGTTCATCACCGATACCATGGATATTTTAAATAAAGTTAGTAATAATGAAATTTATAAAGAAATGATTCGTGAAGCGATTGCTAATATTTCTAAAGGTGGTAAAGTTTCTACAGCCTTTAAAGATCATTGGGCTTTCCCCGTACCCGCTTATGAAATGATTGTCACTGGTGAAAAAACTGGACAACTTCCCGAAATGATGCAGAAAGTTTCTGAATACTATCAAGATTTACATAAAAATGCCGTTGCCCGCATAAAAACTTTCATCGAACCAGTCATGATTATTTTCCTAACAGTTATGGTTGGAGTCATCGTGTTATCAATCGTTATTCCAATGTTTAATATGTATAGTGCGATTCAACAATAAGGAGTGTATTATGGTCTATTTTGTTATATTCTTTATTCTTGGAACCATTTTTGGTTCCTTTTACAATGTTGTCGGTTTACGTTTGCCACAAGGTGAATCAATTATTAGTCCGCCTAGCCATTGTCCAAAATGTCAAACCAAACTTAAAGCAAGAGAATTAATTCCCATTGTTTCCTATTTACTTCAAAAGGGGAAGTGCAAACACTGTCATACCAAAATTTCTCCCGTTTATATGGTTTTTGAATTAGTAACGGGCTTACTATTTGGGCTTGCGTATTTATCCTTTGGTTTATCATTAAACTTAATTATTGCCTTAACATTTATCTCAATGTTAATTATCGTTATTATTAGTGATTATAAATACATGATTATAAATGATGAAGTTTTAATCGTTTTTGGTATTATGCTTATCTTGGAAATTTTATATATCAATGGTCCGAAAGCAATGGTTATGGGCTTAATCAGTGGCACTTTTGCCTTTATTACGATGTATGCTATCAAACTTTTCGGCGATTTTCTTTTTAAACGAGAATCCATGGGTGGCGGTGACATTAAATTAATGTTTATCTTCGGTTTAGTTTTAGGTTATCCAATTGCTATTTTATCTATTTTCGTTGGTTCTTTAATCGGTTTTCCAATCTCCCTTATAATGCTTAAAGGGCATAAAGACCATATTATTCCCTTTGGACCTTTTTTAGCCGCGGGGGCCATTTTGTTACTATTACTGCAAATAGATTTTACTTATTTATTAAACTTATATAACATTTAAAGGCTTCATTTACAAGCTTTTTTTTGATATAATTAGATAGGAGGGTGATTATATGTATAAATCTTTAGATCCTAAGGGCCTTACAGTTATGCGTTTAAACGCTGTTATTACCAGTATTATAACTATCATTATGGTGGGAATAGGTGCTTATTTTATTTATCCTTTATTGGAGGAAATCTTTCATTTTATCTTATTTTATGTAATTATTGGGTTAATTGCCGTTTTAATTTTACTAAATATTTTTCTGTTCCCACGTCTTCGTTATAACCGCTATCGTTATTTAATTGATAAAGACCATATTGAAGTTAAAAAAGGATTGTTTTTTATTACTACGTCAATTATTTTAATTAAACGCATTCAAAAAGTCGAACTTACTAATGGTCCTATCGATAGATTGTTTAAATTGTCTAATGTTACCATTTATACAGCGGCTGGCAATGTCGATATTAAATTTTTACAAACAGACGAAGCTCTAGACACTATAAGCAAAATAAATACTTTATTAAAACAAAAACTCGGAAAGAAGAAAACTAATGAAAAATAGATTACATCCAACAATTATTTTAGAAAAATTAATTAATAGTCTAGTATTTATTTTATTAATTGCCTATTCGGTTTCTTTAGAATTTTTAGAAAATATGGCTGAAGCTGATAAAATGGTTAAAGAATTAATGGCCTTCTTTAACTCTAATTTATTAATCTTTATGCTGCTATTCGCTGTAATTATTTTAGGTATTTTTGTGCTTATTTTCGCCTTTATCTGGAAAAATACTTATTTATATTTTGAAAACAATAATTTAATTATTAGCCGCGGTAAACTATTTAAAAAAGTAACCACTATCAATTTAAAAGATGTTGCCACGGTCAATATTAGACGTAATATTTTAGAACAGATCTTAGGTACCGCTAATTTAAAAATTGATTTACACACCTCTAATAATGAAACATATCATGGTAAATTAGTTTTTAAATACGATAAAGCTTTAGAAATTAGAGATCAAATATTAAATAATCCTAAGGAAGAAAAAACAAAAGATTTTAAAAGCGACTATGAATACAAAGTAGGGGACGTGATCAAACATCTATTATTATCTATCGATCTTGTTTCTCTAATCGTTATTTTAGCTGTTTATAGTATCGTTATTATGGCATTAGCTTTTAAAACTAATAGTTTGCTTGGCTTAATTTTAAGTATTATTTTAGTTATTATTTTATTCATGCCATTAGTGTGGTCATTATTTAAAACTTATTTAAGCTATTATAATTTTAAATGCCACCGGGAAAAGGATCATATCAAACTATCTTATGGCGCCTTTACCACTTATAAGTTTGATTTGCCAATAAACAAGATTAGCGCGCTTATAATTCGCCAGTCTTTACAAGCGCGAATCTTTAAATATTATATGTTAGAAGTAGTAAATGCTGGTATGGGTGGCCAGGACCATGATGAAAAAACTATTATCAGTTTATATGTCAAAGAAAAAGATAAAAATAAACTTTTAAATAGTTTAGTTCCTGAATATAAAAATCGTATTAACTTAAAATCACATGAAGAAAATAGCTTAAAACATTATATTTCCGCCAAGCTATTTTGGATGATTTGTGGTATAATATTATCACCATTTACATATGGACTTACGTTATTGTTAATTCCAATTACTTTACTTATAGCTTATTTACAATATAAATCTAAGAAAATTGGCTTTAATAAAAATTTAATTATTATCGAAAATGGCATTTTAAATAAAAAAAGAGCCTTAATTAAATACGATAATATTGAACTTATAGCAAAAAAACAAAAAGTATTTAGTAAAATCTTCGATACATATTTATTAAGGGCAGAGGTGGTTGGACCGAATAATGAAGCCTTTGTGACGGGTCTATTTAGTCAAAAAGTCATCGACGCGGCTATAAAACCATATAAATAAGGGGGCCACAATATGAAAACTAATTATCAATTAGTAATGGAAGCGATAATTGCTGATTTAAAACATAAACCGAAATTACTTTTACATGCTTGCTGCGGGGTATGTAGTGCTTCGGTTTTGGAACAATTAATTCCTTACTTTGATATTACTATTTTATATTATAATCCTAATATTTATCCTTTAGATGAATATAACAAAAGATTAGATACTTTAAAAGAGCTTATTCAAAAAATGCATTTAGATGTTAAGCTGATGCCGGTAAATTATGAAGAAGAAAAATTTAATCAGGTAGCCACTGGCTTAGAAGAGGAAAAAGAAGGGGGCACGCGCTGCACGAAATGTTACTATTTAAGACTTGAAAAAACCGCGCAGTTAGCAGCCATGCATGATTTTGAATTCTTTGGCACGACCTTATCGGTAAGTCCTTATAAAAATGCCGCTAAATTAAATCAAATAGGGGACCTTTTAGCGCAAAAATATCAAGTAAATTATCTTTTTTCGGATTTTAAGAAAAAGGATGGTTATAAACGCAGTAATGAACTAGCTCGAAAATACGAACTTTATCGGCAAAATTATTGCGGGTGTAAATATTCATTAAATGAACATGTAGAAACTAACTTTATATAAGCATTATGGGGGAAGATGTATGAATCAAAAAATTATAATGGCCTCGATTATTTCTATTATCATCGTTCTTAGTGTTACCCTTTTTATTCATTTGAATAAAAAGGTAGAGATTGTCGAAGTAGGGGAAATACCTAAAGCTTTTTATTATCAAACTACTGATTTATCAATTCAATTACCAAAAGAAAAAAAAGCTAAAATCGTTAAATCAGAAGTATCGGATAAGACTATTTATCTTACTTTTGATGATGGTCCTAGTAGTCTTACTAGTACGATATTAGATATTTTAAAAGAAGAAAAAGTAGCTGCTACTTTCTTTGTGATTGGACCCAATATTGATAAATATCGCGATGTCGTTAAAAGAGCTCATGATGACGGGCACGCTATTGCTCTACATTCCGATACGCATAGTTATAAGTATATTTATAGTACTGATGAAAACTATTTTCAAGATTTAGATGCCATTAAAGCAAAAGTTTATCAAATTACTGGTGTTAATGCCCGTATTATTAGACTTCCTGGGGGTTCTTCTAATACGGTAAGCCGAAAGTATAATAAAGGAATTATGAGCCGTATTACGCAGAAACTGACCGACAATGGCTATTATTATTTTGACTGGAATATTGATTCTGGTGATGCTTCCGGTTCCCTTAGTAAAGAACAAATACATCATAATGCAATTTCTGGATTACATGCTGGCACGAATATGGTATTAATGCATGATGCGGCCACAAAAAAAACGACAGTTGAAGCTTTACCGG
>CANQAO010000009.1 GCA_947589375.1 uncultured Bacilli bacterium
TTCGTCCTTGATTTATAACTTTCAACGATTAAATTCCCGTTCTTAAAAAAACGGGCACTTTAAATTTTATTCAATGAAAATAGTTTTGTCCTTTTATTTTTATTGATTTTTTGATATAATTATCAAGGAAAACCTTATAGGAGGCGAAGTAGATGCGTGAATTTACAGAACAAGAACAAGTAAGAAGAGAAAAGGCTAAAGCTTTAGAAGAAAAAGGGATAAAACCTTTTGGTGACAAAATAAATGTTACCTCTAATTCTAAAATTATCAAAGATAACCATCTTGAACAATCCAAAGAAGAACTAGAAGCAATAAAAGACGAAGTAGTTATTGCTGGCCGTATTATGACAAAAAGACGTAATGGTAAAGCTGGTTTCTTCCACATTCAGGATAGATATGGCCAAATTCAAATCTATATTAGACTAGATAATGTCGGTGAAGAAGCTTATGAATTATATAAAGCGGCGGACCTTGGTGATATTGTCGGAATTGAAGGTTATGTCTTTAAAACCAATACCGGTGAACTTTCAGTGCATGCCACTAAATTTATGCACATTGTTAAAGCTTTAAAACCACTACCTGAAAAATTCCATGGACTTACTGATGTCGAAGAAAGATTTAGAAGAAGATATGTCGATTTAATTATGAATGAAGACGCTAGAAATGTCGCTTTTGCGCGTCCTAAAATTATTAGAACTATCCAAAAGTATTTAGATGATTTAGGCTATGTTGAAGTCGAAACGCCTATTTTAAATCCGATTTTAGGTGGGGCGGCCGCTAGACCTTTTATTACTCATCACAATGCTCTAGATATGCCATTTTATTTAAGAATTGCTACTGAACTACCACTTAAAAAATTATTAGTCGGTGGTATGGATGCCGTTTATGAAATCGGGAGAATTTTTAGGAATGAAGGAGTTGATCGCACTCATAATCCTGAATTTACTTCCATCGAACTTTATAAAGCCTATAGTGATTTAGAAGGGATGATGGAAGTAGCTGAAGGTATTGTCAGCAGTGTTTGTATGGAAATAAATGATACTTATAATATTACTTATCGTGGTAAAGAATTAGATTTAAAACCACCTTATAAAAGAGCGCATATGGTTGATTTAATCAAAGAAAAAACTGGTGTTGATTTCTGGAAAGAAATGACTTTAGATGAAGCTAAAGAAATTGCCAAAAGACATCACGTCGAATTAGAAGAACACTTCGGTTTTGGTCATATTGTTAATGCTTTCTTTGAAGAATTTGTCGAAGATACAATCGTTGAACCAACCTTTGTCTATGGCCATCCCATCGAAATTAGCCCGCTAGCGAGAAAAAGTGAGGATCCAAGATATACTGAAAGATTTGAATTATTTATTGATGGTATGGAATATGGCAATGCCTTTACAGAGTTAAATGATCCAATCGATCAGTATGAAAGATTTGAAAATCAACTTAAAGAAAGAGAACTCGGTAATGAAGAAGCTAATGAAATGGATATGGATTTCGTCGAAGCTTTAGAATATGGTATGCCACCAGCTGGGGGCATGGGAATTGGTATCGATAGATTAGTTATGCTTGTAACTGGCTGTGAGACAGTAAGAGAAGTAATCTTATTCCCACATATGCGAAATAAAAATTAATGACTAAAATAAACTATTTGAGGTGAAATTTATTTTACCTCTTTTCTTTTGCAATCAATTATGGTAGAATACCGTTTAAAGTCATATTAGATATTTTATAATAGTATTAAATAATGACCTTGATTAAAAAGGAGATTTTAGAAAATGAATGGAATTAATAAAATACCAGTTATGATAAAAAAAGAAAGTCAAAGATTACAAATGTATAAAAGAGATTTAGAAAATAAGGGGATAAACTCTAAGTTTCCGATAATGTATATAGAAGTAACTGAAGATCAAAATCCGTTGGCAGAAATGACAAAAATTGAGATGTTTTTGGAAAAATATTTAGAACATTATGCCACCAAATATAAACAATTGTTAAATGATTTAAACTTAGAATTTATTAATTATGGTAGGACAGAAATGGTTTATGTACTAACCGATAATGATAATGTTATGACTGCGTTGTCAGTCAAACAACCAGCAGTCCAAGTTGGCAGTGTTTTTAAGGAAGTCCAAAATTTATTAGAATTAAAAGAAAAAGATAGTAGAGTAGTAGCTCCAATTGATTATTTTCGGATTGGAAATCAAGAACTTTATGCCGCACCATATATCAGTCAAGCAAGATGTGTGGCTAATTTTGGCACTTGGGGAGTTTATGTGCCTGAACCATATTATCGCTTTGAAGAATTTACTTTAAAACAAGCCAGTATTATCAATTCATGTATGGTAGCTAAACTTGTTAGTCTATATAATTTTCAAAAGCAAGAAGGAATCTCTAATTTTACATTAGATGGTGGCGATTTTATCTTGTTAAAGGGCTGGGAAAAGTTAAAATTAACTAGAGAAAATATTTTTAAGTTATTATATCTAGTGGCTGCTAGAGATAAGCTTAAATGTTCGTTTGAAGAATATTTGGCTATGCTTAAGGAAGAATTCTTACATGCGCCGTTAATACAAAGATCAGGCATCTTTAACTATAAAATATCACCTATGCAAATGGATGATATAGATAAAGGCATTGAGTTTGGTAAAACAATTATAAATAATCAAAAAAAATTAATTAAAAAAAATAATCACTAGGAGATAATTTATTTAAAATAAAAAAGTGCCTTAAGCACTTTATAATTTACGATATAGGCCAATCGCTTTACCTAAGATAGTGACTTTATCTAAGATAATTGGTTCCATGGTATCGTTTTCAGGTTGTAATCTAAAATGAGTTTGTTCTTTATAATATGTTTTTAATGTCACTTCGTTTTCCGCCGTCATGGCCACGACAATATCGCCATTATGAGCGGTATTTTTTCGTTCCACAATAACGACATCACCATCTAATATGCCAGCATTAATCATACTTTCACCACTTACTTTTAAAGTAAAGACTTCTTTACCTTTAGGGAGTAAGTAAGCAGGTAAGCTAAAATATTCATCGGGCATTTCAATCGCTTCGATAGGTGAGCCAGCGGTAATTTTTCCAAGTAATGGGACTTCGACGACTTTGTCATCAGTCTGCGCATATTCGTTATCAACTAATAATTCAATCGCGCGATTTTTCGAAAAATCTTTACGAATAAATCCTTTTTTTTCAAGATTCTTAAGATGTGCATGAATAGTCGCTGGTGAAGAGGTGTCTAAAGCGGCCCCAATTTCTCTAACTGTAGGTGGATAACCATGTGACACAATATATGATTTTACATAATCTAAAACATCTTTTTGGCGATTAGTCAGTTTTTCCATACAATTCCTCCTTTACTTTCATCTTCATCTTAACACATTTTTGTAAACTTGTCAAACTTTTGTTCGGAAATTTATTGACACGAATAAATGTTCGTGTTAAAATGAGGTTGAAAAAGGAGGAATGAAAAGTGGAAATTTTAAAAAACAAAGTAACAATTTTATTCATTGTCATGATTTTAGGAGTATCATATATTGGAGGTTTAGAAAACAATAATAACTTTGAAGAAACTAATGAAAATTTAATTTCGGCAAATGCTTAAATAATGGTTTAAAAATGATAACAATTTTGTTATAATTAAACTTGAGGGGATCATTATGAATGAAGATGCATTAGCCAATTTAAAAGCACTTGGTATCGATATGATACATGAAGCGGGTAGTGGCCATCCGGGAATTGTTTTATCGGCGGCCCCAATTTTATATACTGTATACGCTAAACATATGCATATAAATCCTAAAATGCCTGATTGGATCAATCGTGATCGTTTTGTCTTATCCGCCGGTCATGGTTCAGCCCTTTTATATGCCTGCCTTTATATGGCGGATTTTATTACCCTTAAAGACTTAAAAGAATTTCGTAAGTTGGGGTCTAGAACGCCAGGCCATCCAGAATATAAATTGACGCCGGGAGTAGAAATGAGTACCGGTCCTTTAGGCCAAGGTTTAGCTTCGGCTGTGGGCATGGCTATAGGTCTTAAACATTTAAAAGAAAAATTTAAAGAGGCGGATTTAATCGATAATTATGTTTACGTTTTATGCGGTGATGGGGATTTAATGGAAGGCCTTAGTTATGAAGCTTCTTCTTTAGCTGGAACTTTAAAATTAGATAATTTAATTATTTTATATGATTCTAATGATATGTCTTTAGATGGACCTACGAATATGACGTTTGATGAAGATATAAGAGAACGCTTTGATGCCATGGGCTTTTATACCACATTAGTTAAAAATAGTAGTATTTCGGAAATCGATAAAGCCCTAAAACGCGCTAAAAAAAGTGATTTACCAGCTTTAGTAGAAATTAAAACGATTCTCGGTAAAGATTCGCTCTTAGAAGGCACGAATAAAGCTCATGGTAATCCCTTAACAGCTGAAGATATTAAACAGTTAAAGACTAAACTTGGAGTTCCTAACGAACCTTTTTATATAAATTCTTTAGCCATTAAAGCTTTTCGTGATGAGATTGCTACTAGAACTGATGCCAAATTTAAAGTATGGGATCAAAAATATCAAGCATATATTAGTAAAAAAGGAAATCTTAAGCAAATGGAAGATTTTAAACATGGACACATTGATTTTCAAATTAAAAATAATCCCTTTAATGAACTTAAAGATGAAGCGACTAGAGAAAGCATGAATAAAGTTTTGAATTTTATCAGTGATCAAAGTGATTTAATTTTTGGTGGTAGTGCGGATTTAGCGAGCTCCACAAAAGCTTATTTAGATGGTAAAGGGGATTTTAGTAAAGATAATTATAATGGCTCTAATATTAGATTTGGTGTTCGTGAACATGCGATGGGGGCTATTTTAAATGGTATGGCAGTTATTGGTTATTTACCATTTGGTTCGACTTTTCTAGCCTTTTCTGATTATTTAAAACCAGCTATGCGGATGAGTGCCCTAATGGATTTACCAGTTACTTATATATTTACACACGATTCTATCTGTGTCGGTGAAGATGGACCAACGCACGAGCCCATTGAACAAATAGCCGCCCTTAGAGCAATGCCTAATATGACGGTTTATCGTCCGGCTGATTTTAAAGAAACTTTAGGTAGTTTTTTAACCGCTTTTGCGTTAAAAAAACCATGCACTATTATTTTAACAAGACAAAAAGTTAAAGCTTTAGAAAATACTAACCCTAAAGAAATTATTAAAGGTGGTTATATCGTTAAAAAAGAAAATAGTTTTCCAAATGCTATTTTCATTGCTACGGGTTCTGAAGTTAATATGGCTTTAGCTTTAGCCGAGGAACTTCAAAAAGATGATTATGATATTCGGGTAGTCTCAATGCCATCGGTGGAACTTTTCTTACAAAATAGTAAAGAATATCAAAATGACATTTTAATTCCTGGCGTGAAAACTTTCTTTATCGAAGCTAGTACAGGTCAAGAATTAAGAAGATTTGTTTCTAATGATAAATATTTAATTACCTTAAATTCGTTTGGAACCAGCGCTAAAACCCAAGATGTTTTAAGTTATATGGATTTTTCTTACGAACAAATAAAACAAAAGATTAAGAAAATATTGTAATTTTTCTTGAAAAAAGGCATAATTTCTAGTAAAATACCTTATAGAAAGGACTGATAATTGTGGGAGCATTTTTAATAGATTTATTACAAATATTAGGAGGACTTGTAGTTGGGGCAATTATTGGCTTTTTAATTGCTAGACATTTAACTAAAAAAGAAATGAAAAAAAATCCGCCAATTAATGAACGAATGATTAAAGCCATGATGTCTGGAATGGGTAGAACCCCTAGTCAAAAACAAGTCAATCAAATGATGAAACAAATGCAGAAATATATGTAAGGTATATTTCTTTTTTCTTAATTTGACTAAATTATATTTTTTTGCTATTATAGGCCCTGGTTAAGGGGGCTTTTTTATGGAAAACATATATGATTTAATTATCGAATATGGTCAAAACTGTCAAAAAAATATAACATTAGATGAAAATAATTTAGAACATCATGCTAATCCTTATGAGGAAGCTGGCATTAAGGAAATGTATAAATATGTTTATTCAGATGATATTAATTATCGTTTTGATATTTATACTTTATTAGAACTTCACCGAAAATTATATTCTAAAGTCCCATATCCCGAAGTAGGGGGTATGATTAGGAATGCAACCGCCCATTTTAATGAAGTGGCTATTGATTTGGTTCCGCATTATGAAATTAGAAATTTCCTTAAAGAGCTTGACTATGAAGTTCAAGATATTGTAAAATTAGGTGAAGATGTTTTAAATGATTATCGTCTTATTTTTGAATATATCGATAGATGTATTAAGCTTAAATGTAAATTAATATATGTTCATCCATTTGCCGATGGTAATAAAAGAAGTGTTAGAGGCTTTATCAATAAATTACTATTAAATGTAAATCTCCCTTCTGTTTATATTTACGAAGATGAACAAGTATTATATAAAGAAGCTTTAAAAGAAGCTATTGGTGATAATGACTATACTAAAATAACTAACTTTTATTATTATAAAATAGGTGAGGCCATTAAAGAAAACGAAGCTACGTTTCATCAAAAGACATTAATAAAATAAAAAGCATCTTTGCTTTTTTTCTTATAGTAAGTGAGGTTAAAGCATGAAAATAAAATATGAATTAATTACTAATGATAATCGCGCCAGATTAGGAAAACTACATACTAATCATGGGACCTTTGATACGCCAATGTTTATGCCTGTTGGTACTTTGGCCACTGTCAAAACTTTAACCCCTGAAGAACTTAAAGAAGTAGGTAGCGCGGTTATTCTTTCCAATACTTATCATTTATGGTTACGTCCGGGGGAAGATGTTATCGAAAAAGCGGGTGGTCTTCATAAGTTTATGAATTACGATGGACCGATTTTAACCGATAGTGGAGGCTTTCAAGTTTTTTCTTTAGCTAAACCGAAAGATATTACCGAAGAAGGGGTTCATTTTAAAAGTCATTTAGATGGTAAAAATTTACTTTTAACTCCCGAACTTTCCATTCAAATTCAAAATAAACTAGATAGTGATATTGCCATGAGTTTTGATGAATGCATTCCATATCCTGCTGATTATGATTATGCTAAAAAAAGTACTGAACGCACTTTAAGATGGGCTAAACGTGGAAAAGATGTGCATCAAAATGCAAATCAGTCACTATTTGGAATAGTTCAAGGCGGAGCCTATCAAGATTTACGTAAATGGAGTGCTTTAGAAACGGTTAAATTAGATTTTGATGGTTATTCCATTGGTGGTACTAGTGTGGGAGAAGATAAACCGACTATGTATCAAATGATCGATGATGCGATAAAATATTTACCAGAAAATAAACCACGTTACTTAATGGGAGTGGGGGAACCTGAAGATATTTTTGCCGGCATTGAAAGAGGCATTGATATGTTTGACTGCGTGCTACCTACAAGATTAGCCAGACATGGTAATGCTTTTACACCGCAAGGGAAAATAAATTTAAAGAATTTAAAATATAAAGAAGATTTTCTTCCTCTTGATAGTACTTGCGATTGTTATACCTGTAAGCATTATTCGAAAGCTTATCTTAGACATTTATTTACCGCTAAAGAAAGTTTGGGTGGTCGTTTACTTTCTATTCACAATATTAGATTTTTAATCAAATTAACGGAAAATATCAGAGAAGCAATTAAAGAAAATAGATTTTTAGAATATAAAAAAGAATTTTTAGACCAATATAAAAACCTTAATGACTAAGGTTTTTCTTCTTTTTTAACATTGATTCCAATCATACTACCTAGTATCGCGCTGATAATTAAAGCGATATAGAAAATAAAATCTTTTAAAGAGATATTTGTAAATATCAAATTAAAAATAAGCATTATTATTGTGATAAGTAAGCCGATTTTCAGTCCTTCCATCCACCCGTTTTTAGTAGCTCCTTTACCCAAGATAAAGCCGCCTAAAGCTAATGAAAATAACGGAATAATAATTTTTATAATAGTCATTGTTTTGATGCCAATAATATCAAAATAATTAAGTAGTGTAAATAAAAAAGTTAAAATTAAAATGCTGCCGACTATAAATAAACAGGCTTTTATTATTCTTTTTAAATATTTCATTATATCCACTCCTAATTAAGATTATGTGACATTTACTTAACTTATGTCTGATATAATCGATTGTTTTTAATAATTAAATATGCTATAATTTATGTATAAAGTAAATAAAAAATATAATCAAGTAACTGGTGTTGTTAACCAAATTAAATAATCGTGATATTTGGATTTTCAAAAATAGAAACGACCATTTTTATCACACTATTAAGCACCAATACTTAAAAATGAAAAACATCTTATTTTAGATTAGAAAGATAAGCTTGAAAAAGCTAAAACTATATGATATACTTATTATGGTAAAGAGGGTATTTTATGAGAAAACGATATATCGATAGAAAAAATGTAGCTAAAAGCGAACGCAAAAAAAAGATTATAGCGGTCGTGGTTCTTTGTGTAGTTATTTTCTATGCACTTTTTGTTCCTCCACTTGCGCATAATATTTTATCTGGAAATAAAAGTTCTAATAGTTATTTAGATGACTTATTAAGATATTGGGGAATTGTTTCTAAACAACAATGTGAATTAAATTGTGATACTAATCACGACGGAATTTGTGATTTAAATTGTGATACTAATGGCGACGGAATATGTGATCGCAACTGTGATACCAATCACGATGGAATTTGTGATTTAAATTGCGATGATGATCATGATGGAATATGCGATCGTAATTGTGATACCGATGGTGACGGAATATGTGACCGCAATTGTGACGACAATGGTGATGGCAAATGTGACCGCAACTGTGATGACGATGGCGATGGCAAATGCGACCGCAACTGTGATACCAATCATGATGGCAAATGTGATTTAAATTGCGATGATGATCATGATGGTAAATGTGATCGTAATTGTGATACCGATGGTGATGGGGTATGTGACCGCAATTGTGACGACGATGGCGATGGCAAATGCGACCGCAATTGTGATAAAACTGACAAACCTAAAGAAAAAGTGCCTAGTTCCAACGAACCTTCTGTAAATAATGCTTGGCACGTTGGTTTTACGGCTGTGAAATTAGACGCAATTTATGGTAGTGCCGTTGAAGAAGAACCAGTTCGCTTTACTAATACAACTGCTACCTTTGATGTTACTTTAAACAATAGTAATGATGCTATCTCTTATATATTTACGGTTAAAAATTCTGGTACAATAAATGCCAAAGTAGAAAGTATTAACATTATTCCAGATAACTCTATCAATGATATTATTCATTTTAAAGTTGAAGGCATCCGTGTTGGTGATAAACTTCGCGCGGGTCAGTCTACAAACTTAAAAGTGACAACTTCATATAACAAAGATATAGTAGTAAATCAAAATACTTCTTATGAAAAACATGTCAAAATAGTTATTAACTATGTTCAAGATTAGCCTTAGGGCTAATTTTTTAATGCTCTTTTGACATGGAGATATTGATGGATTGTCACGACAACCATATTAAGCGCACTACTCCAAATAAGACCCCATAAACCAATATGCATATTACAAAAGATTAATAAACTAAGAATTCTTGCAAAAGTTCCAATTAAGGTTCCGTTCATCGCTTCTTTCGCTTTGCCCATCGCTTGCAGTGAAGCCGTTAAAGGAGCCTGAATATAGTGAAACAAACAGATAGGCGCTAAAACTTTAATATATTCAATACCTGCTTTTGTATTATAAATAAATTCCATTGGAATTTCAGGGGCAATTTCAAAGATAAGAGTCGCCGGAACACCAATTAATAATGATAAAAAGATCGCTAGTTTTACTTTGTTATAACTATATTTTAAATGCCCTTGGCTGTAAGATTTACTAATATTCGGAATTAAAGCTTGACTAATCGCCATCGTGAAAAAAGAAGGTATTAAAATTAAAGGCATAATAAAACCATTAATGACGCCATATTCATTGACGATAAAACTATTACTATAACCATTTTTTAAAAGAAAATAAGTTAAAATAATGGGTTCAAAAAAATAGCCGATAGAACCGATGATACGGCTCATGGTTGTAGGCACTCCAATATCAAATACTTCTTTGATGTTGCCTTTATTTATTTTTAAATCTTTTTTCGTAATCGTAAAGTTTTTCGGTAAGAAAAAAAACAAAACTAAAATAGAAGTAAGTTCACTAATGACATTGGTTAAAACGACAAAAGCTACGGCATATTCTAGGCCAAAGCTCATAAAAAGAGGAATGCCAATAACTAAACAAATAAGTCTTATAACATCTTCCGTAACATTCGAAATAACATGGGGAAGCATATTTTGTTTACCAAAAAAATATCCTCTTAAAATACTAGAAATACTGATAAAAGGTAAAACAAAACCAATACACACTAAAGCATAATAACTACGTGGTTCATTAAGTAAATTATTACTGATGTAAGAGCCAAAAAACAAAAGTAAAAGCATAATCGTTAAATTAATGCCTAAAGAAATCGGTAAAATGGAAAAAACTAAATTTTTATTATTTTTCTTTTCTTCTGCAACTAATTTACTGATAGCGACCGGAAAACCTAAACTAGCAATGCCCATAAGCAAAGTAAAAGTAGGGGAGATAAGCATATATAAACCCATACCTTCAGTACCAATTAGGCGCGCTAAAACAATTTTAATAATCATACTGACGACTTTAGTAATAAAGCCCCCAATTATTAAAAGAATCGTCGATTTAATAAAAAGATTTCCTTTAATCTTCATCATATTAGAGTATATGCGAAATCAATAATAAATTTGATTTAAGAAAAAAATGTCAAAAATACTCGAATGTGTGTTATAATGGAAGAGAGCCGACTATACTCTCACATGAGTATAGTTTTTTCTTTAGGAGGTATGAAATGGCGAAGTATGTTTTTGTAACAGGGGGCGTGGTCTCAGGCTTAGGTAAAGGAATTACCGCTTCATCTTTAGCTTTACTTTTAAAATCTAGAGGTTATAAGGTGTTTATGCAGAAATTTGACCCTTATATCAATGTGGATCCCGGCACGATGAGTCCTTTTCAACATGGCGAAGTTTATGTGACGGCTGATGGTTCCGAAACGGACTTAGATTTAGGTCACTATGAGCGATTTATCGATGAAGAATTAAACTACACTTCTAATATTACGACCGGCAAAGTTTATTCTTCAGTTTTAGAAAAAGAACGTCGCGGGGATTATTTAGGCGCGACAGTTCAAATTGTTCCGCATATTACCAATGAAATTAAAAATAAAGTCTATGAAGCGGGCATTACTAGTAACGCAGATATTGTCATTACTGAAATTGGCGGGACGATTGGTGATATTGAATCACAATCTTTTATTGAAGCTTTAAGACAAATTAGAAATGAAAAAGGTAAAGAAAATACTTTCTTTGTGCATGCGACTTTAGTACCATTTATCTATGGCTCTGATGAGCTTAAAACCAAGCCCACTCAACATAGTGTTATTGAACTTCGAGGAATGGGCATTCAACCGGATATGATTGTTACGCGTAGTCCCATTGTTTTAGATGATAATTTAAAGAAAAAGATTGCTTTATATTGCAGCATTCCTAAAGAAAATATCATTGATTCGGTGGATGTTAAAAATATTTATCAAATTCCGATAAATTATTATGAGCAAGGTGCGGATGAGATTATTTTAAAACAATTTGGCATGAAAGTACCTAAAGCTAATTTAAAAGAATGGGAAAAATTAATCGATGTTACTGACCATTTAGAAAAAGAAATTGAAATTGCTTTAGTGGGTAAATATGTCGAACTTCATGATGCTTATCTATCAGTGGCGGAATCTTTAAGACATGCCGGATATAAATATCATACCAAAGTAAATATTAACTGGATTGATAGTGAAGATTTAGAAAAAGATGCCGATCTATCTAAAATCTTTAAAAACACTAAAGGCATTATCGTTCCTGGTGGCTTTGGCGAGCGTGGTATTGAAGGCATGATTAAAGCGATTACATATGCCCGTGAAAACAATATTCCATATTTAGGTATCTGTTTAGGTATGCAGCTGGCGGTGATTGAATTTGCCCGTCATGTCTGCGGAATTAACGAAGCTAATTCCACGGAATTTAATAGTGTTTGTCCAGAACCCATTATCGATTTAATGAGTGATCAAAAAAATATTATCAATATGGGTGGCACTTTAAGACTGGGTAATTACGACTGTAAAATTAAAAAAGGTACATTAGCTTATGACGATTATAAAAAAGAAAACATCAAAGAAAGACATCGTCATCGTTATGAATTTAACAATAAATATAAAGACATTTTAGAAAAACATGGGATGGTATTTTCGGGAATTAACGAAGCTAGTAACTTAGTCGAAATCGTGGAATTACCAAAACATAAACATTTTATTGGTTGTCAATTTCATCCCGAATTTAAAAGTAGACCTACTAAATGTCATCCACTTTTTGATTCTTTTATTAAAAATAGTTTAAAATAAAAAAAGTGATTAATAATATAATTGGAGGAAAAATATGAAAAAAATATTACTATTAGCGGTGTTCACTATTTTATTAACTGGATGCGGCACTACCGAAAAATTTCAATGTACCATTGAAGGACGCGAAGCAGAAATTACTTTAAAAGATGGTTTAGTTTCAAAATATATTTTAGATGGTGTTAAAGTTACGCAAGCAGAAATCGATGAAATTAATGGTGGGTATTTTACAGGTGTGGCTTCACCAGAACAAGGCAAAGAAGCTTTAAATAATTTTGTTAAATCAGCCGGTGGCAGCTGTAATTTTGATTAGAGGTTAAAAATGAAGTTTTGGAAGTGTTTGTTAATAATTTTATGTTTAGGTTTTATCGCTAGTATCTTTTGCTTTTTACCGAAAGCTGGTGATACGAAAACAGCCAAACCTAAACCAGTAAAAAAAGAAGCGGAAACAAAAGTCAGTTTAGTCATGGTGGGTGACGCTCTTCTTCATAGTTCAGTCTATAATGATGCCTATAACAATGGGACCTATGATTTTACTAAACAAATAGAACTTATTAAACCAATTATTCAAAAGTATGATTTAGCTTTTTATAATGAAGAAACCGTCTTAGGGGGCACGAGTATTGGTTTATCGGATTATCCGACATTTAATTCCCCGCAAGAGTTTGGTGATGCCATGCTTGATGCTGGATTTAATATTATCAATTTAGCAACTAATCATACTTTAGATCGCGGCGAAAAGGCCATTATCAATGAAATTAATTATTTTAAAGATAAAGATGTTTTAACTGCTGGTAGTTATGATTCTTTTGAAAATGCGGCGAAAATTCCAATCAAAGAAAAAAATGGTATTAGTTATGCGCTACTTTCTTATACTTATGGAACTAATGGTATTCGCATCCCTCAAGGTAAAGAATATTTAGTTAATTTATATAGCGATTATCAAGCTAAAAAAGATATCGAAGCTGTTCGCGATAAAGTCGATTTACTTTTAGTCTCAATGCATTGGGGTACAGAATATCGGTCTGAACCTACGGACGAGCAAAAAAGACAAGCCGAATATTTAGCCTCATTAGGGGCCGATATTATTATTGGTACCCATCCGCATGTTGTAGAACCAATTACGTATATTGATGATACCTTAGTGATTTATTCGTTGGGCAATTTTATTTCCGCACAATCGACTAATAATGACTATAATACAATGGTCGAACTAATGACTATGGTAGATATTGTGAAAACGACTAAAAATGGTCAAAGTCATATAAAATTAGAAAATTTAAACAATGAACTTTTATATAATTATTATCAAAAAGGCAGTAAGTGGACAAACTTTAAAGTTATTCCTTTTAGTCAAATGAATGCTACTTATAATAGTGAATATAAAAGGTTATATGATAAATATAGTTCGATCGTTAGAATGTATAACAAGGATATTCCTATTAATAATGCAGCTTAAAGCATCTTGTTAAAAGATGCTTTTACTATGAAAACTTGAAATAAAAGGGTTATTTATTATATAATATATTTGTTGGAGGTTAATATGGGAGTATTTAAACGTAAACATCCTTGGGATAAGTTTTATAAAAAAAATGAGCGTACGATTAAAGTACCTAATATGTCTTTATATGAACTTATTTTAGACGCTAATAAAGATAATTTAAATGGCATTGCTATCAATTATTTTGGTAAGAAAATTACTTATCGTCAGTTTTTTGCCGAGATTGATGCTTGTGCGAAAGCTTTTATTAAAGAAGGGGTAACACCAGGTGATGTTATTACCATTTGTATGGCTAATACGCCAGAAGCCGTTTATGCTTTTTATGCCGCTAGTAAAATAGGGGCCATTGCGAGTATGTTACATCCATTTCCGCCGAAGAAGAAATCAAAGATTCGCTTATTTCCACTAAAAGTACTTATCTAATTGCCATTAGCTTAAGTTATCCTAAAATTAAAAATATCATTAAAGAAACTGATGTTAAAAGGGTTGTTATCGTCACCCCTGGCGATTCAATGCCCCATTTACTTAAAATGGGTTATTTTGTAACGCAAGGCATTAAAGTGGAACTACCGAATAAAAATGATTATGATTATTTATTTTGGCCTGATTTTATTGCTGCTGGGCGCAAAGGTAATGATAATGTCGTCGCTTTAACTTCGAAAGATCAGCCGGCAGCTATTTTAAGAAGTGGGGGAACAACTGGGGTTCCGAAAAATATTATTCTTACTAATGGCAATATTAATGCGGTCGTCGAGCAGGTTAAAATATGTTTGCCAGAAATCGATAATACCGATTCAGTTTTAGCTATTTTGCCTTTATTTCATTGCTTTGGTTTAGTAGTTAATGTTCACTGCCCATTTGCTTTAGGTGCGAGTGTGAGTTTAATTCCCCAATTTGATGCGAAAACTTTTGATAAATTACTGACAAAATATAAGCCCACAGTTTTATTAGGCGTGCCAACATTATTTGAAAGTTTTAATGGTAATAACCGAATGAAAGATGTCGATTTGTCACAACTTAAATATATTATTTCCGGTGGCGATACTATGGTTCCGACTAAAAATGAACTATTTAATATGTTTTTAAAGGAACATAAATGTAAAACGAAAATTATTCAAGGTTATGGCATGACGGAAACCGCCGGTCCAGTGACTTTTGGGGCTTTAGGTTCTGATGTCTTAGGTAGTGTAGGAATTCCACTTCCCAGTAACGAGGTTAAAATTGTTAATCCCGATACCAAAGAAACTTTAAAAGCTGGAGAGATTGGAGAAATTTATATTACTGGTCCTTCAGTCATGACTGGTTATTTAGATAATGAAATCGAAACCAATGAAGTTTTAGAAAAAGAAAAAGGTAAGTTATGGATTCATACAGGTGATTTAGGTTACTTAAATGAAGATGGGGTTTTGTTCTTTGTTCAAAGACTTAAACGCATGCTTATTGTTTCTGGTTATAATGTCTATCCATCACATATTGAAGATGTGATCATGGAACATGAAGCGGTGTTAAACTGTGGGGTTGTGGGCATTCCTCATCCTTATAAAGTCGAAGTTCCTAAAGCTTATATTGTTTTAAAAAATGGCATAAAACCATCAATGCAGGTTAAGAAAAGTATTAAAGAACATTGTGAAAAGAATTTAGCTAAATACATGTTACCTAAAGAATATGACTTTAGAAAATCTTTACCTAAAACTATGCTGGGTAAAGTAGATTATCGTAAACTTGATAAAAAATAAAAGTTTAACCCAAAAAAGTTAAACTTTTTATGTTGCATTTGCATAAAAAACACATCCTTTCATTGTATACATTTTAACATAATTGTATAGATAAAAACATTAATTGTCTTTATAAAATATATCATTGTCTACATACCCCCTCTAATTGTCTACTTTAAGCATACCACTACAATACCACTACAAAATTAACTAATTGTTAATTTCAAAAAATTAAAAAAAGCACTTGACAAGCTTGGGGGGGGGCGATATAATAGTGATATAAGGATAGGAGGAATCTACATGAATGACA
>CANQAO010000010.1 GCA_947589375.1 uncultured Bacilli bacterium
GGATGATAAAATCATCCTCTCATAGTCAGTTTCTTGTATCAATTTAATGTCCACCAACACTATTTGACAAAGAACCATTTTAAAATGGTAGACAAATACATAATAACATAAAAATAACAATTACCTAACAAAAAATGCACTTTGAAGTGCATCTTGCTACAATGTCTCTGATTTTATTTTACAAACTTGCGATTTTTCCTGCCAATATAACCTATTAAATTCATTTATTAATTTATGACTTTTCAAAAAGAAATTATCTTTAGCCTTTGTATCACCCATTGTACTCATAATCGACAAACTATATGGATGCTGATCAAAGGCAATTGAAACATCATTATAATATATTCCTTGATAGCCATATTTATGGGCCAGCTCATAATTAATACCAGAATTTTTAATAACATCAAGTTCATCCGATTTTTTCATATTACTTATAAGCCTTTTCGCATTGCTAGAGCCTTTCAAATAATATTTATAAGCCTCTTTAGCATATACGCTCATACCTTCTGGACTTACATTGCCAAAATTGTCAGTATATATAATGTTATATCCTAATTTATTCCAATATTTTTTTACATCAGATTTAGAAATTTTGCTAAGTAGCATAAAATAACCTACATTGTCACTATAAATAATCGTTTTATCCAAAAGCTCATTCAAAGTATAAACCGTCCCAATAGGACTATACTGAATAACCCCAGAGCCTCCATGCCTAAAGTTAGATGTATAAGTCATCTTTTCATTTAAATTTAGTTTGCCTTGATCAGCTAAATAATATGCATAAATAACTAAAGGAAGCTTATTAACACTAGCGGCATATAAAGCCGCATTCTGATTTTTCCCAAAAGTATAACCATCATTAAAATCTTCATATTTAAAATTAGCATTCGTATTATACATGCCCAAAATATTACTTTTTAACTTTTTCAGTTCAGCACTAAAATCATTGTCGCTTAACTTACTACTGAAACACTTATTATATCTTTCTTTTATCACCGCTTTGGACACAACCACTAATCTAGTTTTTTGAACAGCTTTATTTAAAGCCTTGTCCTTAGCGGTTATATAAATATCACGGCCATCAGTTATAGACGTATCTAAATCAGTTTTAAATCCATTTTCATTTGTAACTTCAAAAATACATTCAGTATGACTATTATCAGTACATGAAACTATAAAACTATTTATATCTATTTTCGTTCCTTCAATTATTTTAACTTCTTTTAAAGTTAAAGTAGGTTCTTTTTTATCTTCAATAATAAGTTTAGTATTATACGTTTTCTTCCTATCTTTTATAACTACCTTGTATGTACCAAAGCCCTTAATAACTTCTTTTTCTTTAACATTTTCTTTTAAAGTCTTGTCATCATTGTATGCGGCATCAGAACTGATTTCCTTATCATCTTGATCTACAAAGACCTTTATCGTTTCTAATTTTTTATAAGTTATTTTTGCTTTATCTGTTAAATTACCCTTCTTTTTGATAAATAAATCTAAAGACAGTTTATCTACCGCGGTTCCAGTATCTAGTATAACCGTTTTAAATTCCGGATAATCAAAGACTTTAATTACATATAAAGTTCCAAAAACCACTAAAAGGCCGGTAACCACTCCAAGTAGTATCCAAATATATTCTAAAAACCGCTTAGCCTCCTTTTTAGATATTGTTTTGGATTCTTTATTTTCCTTTTCATCGGCTTTTAATTCAGGTGCCTTTTCTGCCTTATTATTTTTGCTTTCGTTAGCCTCTAAAATTTCAGATTTATTTTTACTTGTCTTTTTTTCTTCCAAAAGCTTATTTTCTTTTTTAACTATATCTTTTTTTGGTGAAGAAACCTTATTTTTTGCTTTTGCCTTTGAAGATTCTACTTTTGCCTCCAAAGATTTTGGATTATTTTGAGACTTCTTACTTGTTTTCGGTGTCACTTTAGATGGTGAATTTTTCTTAGCAACATCCTTTGATTTATTTTCATTATTTAAATTTTTATTTCCTTTCGTAGCTTGAACTTTATTAGCTTTCCCAGCGTTTAAAGAAGTCTGCTTTTTCTTTTGAGACGTTTTTTTGCCTTTATTTGCAGTGTTTCTCACTTGCTGATTATTTTTAACATTCTTCTTTTTACTTGCCTTCTTTTTTTTCTTATTAGCCATACATCTTACTCCTACAATCAAATTAACTATAAATAATTATATCACAAATCTAAACAATATTTCATAAAACATATTATATGAGCATAGAAAAATACCTAATCACTTTAATATAAATATTATTAATATGCGTTCAACAATTAGACCATATAACGAAAAAACCAATCATATTTCAGATTGATTTCTATATCAATGTTCAGATGTTTTCCGAACAGAAACTGCGATGGTGCCGAAAACAGGAATTGAACCCGTAACCTACTGATTACAAGTCAGTTGCTCTACCAATTGAGCTATTTCGGCAAAAAAAATGGTGGGCGATATAGGACTCGAACCTATGACCCTCTGCTTGTAAGGCAGATGCTCTAACCAACTGAGCTAATCGCCCGCTTTTCCCTAGACGTTATTAAATATAACATTTATAGGGTTATTTGTCAATAGAC
Source organism: uncultured Bacilli bacterium (assembly GCA_947589375.1). Lineage (GTDB taxonomy): Bacteria > Bacillota_I > Bacilli_A > RF39 > UBA660 > Coprosoma. Next base: position 2,586 of record CANQAO010000010.1, read on the forward strand.
TTTTCAGCTTTTTTGATACTTTCCAGTTTTTTACCTATCCAAATAGGCAAATTTTTCTCTAAAGTTTTAAAACCGCTTTCAGTTTCAATAATTTTGCGACGACGTGGTTTTCCATTCATACGATACCTAATATTCTTAATACTAAGTTTTAGATGCGCCTCTTCACTATCAACATCTAAGATTTCGACATAAATGCGTTCACCAACTTTAACAAAATCAGAAATATCCTTAACAAACCCTCGAGAGATTTCCGAAATATGAATTAAACCAGTATAAAACTCATCAAAAGAGACAAAAGCGCCATATGGTTCAATACAAGTAATCGTACCTCTGACAATTTTTCCTTTTTCATATTTCGCCATAATAACACCTCTATAAATTATTATAGCATAAAAACTCGGGAAAGAAAAACTTTACTTAATAGACCATTATATTATATAATGTAAATGGTGATAAAATGACTGAAGAAGAAAAAATTAAAGAAATCATTGATAAACTAAGACCATTCTTAATCTCTGATGGCGGTAATATCGAATTTGTAAAATATGAAGATGGCATCGTCTATATTAAAATGCTTGGAGCTTGTGCGGGCTGTGAACTTATCGATATGACCTTAAAAGAAGGGGTGGAAAGTGCCATCAAAGAAGAAGTTCCAAATGTAAAAGAAGTAAAAAATATAACGGGTTTACTTGATGATTTATCTTTCTAACCATTCAATCTGAGGAATTGGAAAAAGATCCTTATAATAAAAATAAATTCTTTTTAATAATTCTTGATAACCATCAATATACGTGGTTATCTTTTTTAATACCGAAGCATCTTCCTTACCACTTATGACAGCTTCGTAAGCATCAAAATAATAACTTGGATATAACATGCGCGCTAAAAAAAGCAAAGATTCGACCTCTATTAAATTCGCATATTTTAAAAAATCACGAAGTTCCTCATCGATATTTTCCCCGGCGAAATATTTACTTTTAAAATAACTCGCCGCATCCCTAACCCGATAATCGATAACTAAATTTAAAGGATTGTATAAATCAAAAAATTCATCTTTATAATTAATCCGGTGGTGCGCTAAAGTTTTTAAAATATTTTGCTTTTTACCATTTAAAATCACATTAGTAAGTTGAATACTAGTTTCACCAAGGCCAATAAAATAACTAAAGGTATCCCTAATTTCTGGATACTTTTCACCTAACTGCCCAATTTCATATTCCAAATAATCAATTTTATTGGACCATAACGTTTCCCAATCAGCCCTTACCATACTCTCATTTTCGGTAATAACCACTGACATAAAAGGCCATAAAGATTCCAAATTAATATTCCCTTCATTATAAATAACCCGCATTAAAACATATACCTTATCCCCAATAATCGTGCCGATTTGATGATCTTTATTTAAAATAATTTGATGAACATATAAGCCATTTTTTAAAGCTACTAAATGCAAATTATAAATATCTTTAAGCATAGCAGCATCCCCTTGATATAGTACCATCGCATAGCGATATCCACCATAATCAAAATAAAACATCTTATCCGTTTGATGAATATCATCAATTACAATATTATAAAAATAATTAATCGCATTTTTCATAATATTCACCCCATCTAAGATATATTAAGTCCCAGTTATGCTACCTAATTTTATGATAGGGACAACCTAAAAATGATAATTTTTTAGGAAATCGACCCCTTTTGGGTAATTCATTTACACCCTTTCGCACATTTTGAATATGTTATACTGAGAATAAATGAAGGGGTGGATTATATGTGTAATAATAACAATTCAAATGATTGCGGATGCATTTCTGAAATCTTAACCGTTATTAATATTTTACAAGACAACGCTGAATGCAATAACGAAGCATGTTTAGACACTTGCGATCGTGGATTTCTAGGTGGCACAGTATCAACAATCGGTTACAACACACGACCAATTATGTTATACACTTGCGCCAGCAATGGTGTAACTCCATGGACCGCACCAACTACTAAAACAGCTGCTGCTTGCGGAACTGAAGGTGTAACATGTTCAAGTGTATTCAGAGTAGAAAAAGTAGATGGTTGCTGTGCAACTTTCAGAGTATTAGCTCCAAATCCAGACACAGCTGAAGCGGCGACCATACCATATGTGGCAACGAATAGTTTCTTTACTATGAATTTAAATTGTGTATGCAGTCTAAGATGTCTACAAGATACATTCGTAGAAGCACTATAAACAAAGGCTTTCCTCTAATGAAAGCCTTTTTTATTTGTGTTTAATATCGATAATATCCGAAATTGGGATAAGTTCATTTTCAATAGTAATCAAATTGTTACCATTTTTACCAACAATACGCTTACTTACTATACCACTTTTTAAAGTAATCTCAACATCAGCTTTATAAACATATCGCGATGAATTAAAAATATCATTTATTTTTTGATTAATATTCTTTTCGCGTTTAATCATTTTGGGACCCCGATCATCACTTTCTTTTACCACTTCTTTACTGGAATAAAAAACCTCTTTATTGTTGCCAGCATTTTTTTCAACTTTATTGGCAAAAACTTTTGGAATTTTCTTTTCCATTTTATCACCTCTTAATTAAATTATATGTTTATATCTGAACCTTTTGACAATAATAAATTGATTTTGCGTCCTAAATAAAATCCGAAGCCACATACCAAAATACTTTTAATAACAATAAAGAAATCCAGTTTATAGTTAAGCTCTTTAAATAACATCATGATCATTAACATAATAGACGAAAGAAGAAAGCCTAAAATTATTTGATAGGTGAGCTTAGGATACTTAGATAACATAAAAGTTATAAAGTGTGCGAGTAAAAGAACCCCACAAATAATCCCCGCAAAAAAAGCGATAATTAAAATAAGTAAATGCAGATTAAAAATATTGGCATAAATTGCTAATAATAAATCGTAACACCCTAACGACATAAAAATAGCTGTCCCACTAATGCCAGGAATTATCGAAGTGAAAGCTTCTAAAAGACCAATAACGAAAAATAAAATAACCATCCCTAAAGAAATATGGATTGAAGCCATTAAATTAGCATTCTCATGTATAGATAACGACATTTCCCCATATATCGTCATGACAAGTGAAAGTCCAAAAGCTAAAATAACTACTATCCAAGCCTTGACATTGACACTTTTAGGCATTTTAAAGTCAAAAGCCTTATCGACAACTTCCAAAACACCACTTGAAATTAGGCCTATAAAAAGTAACATAGTCCAAAGATAGTAGTTTTCTAGACACCAACTTACGCCTTGACTACATAAAGTGATGCTTAAAAAGACCCCCAAGGCTAAAGTGACAATAAAAAGAAAATCATTTGTCCGCATATTTTTTAAATTACAAATGATGTCTAGGGCCTTTTCATACACCCCCATCAAAATCGCCAGCATGCTGCCACTAACGCCAGGAATAATTTTGCCCACGCCGATAATAAACCCTTTTATAATATTCTTAATCATACTAAACTATATACATAAACATAAAAAAAATGATTAGACCAGCGTTTAATCATTTTTTTAAGAAGCCAAATTTTATCAATCAAAATAATCAATTTTAACACTTTGACGAACCTTCGCCATAGTTTCTTTAGCTTTAGTTCGAGCAGCTTCTGTCCCTTCTAATAAAATAGCATCAACTTCTTCGGGATGCGTTTCATAATAGGCTCTTTTTTCGTGAATAGGTTTTAAAAATTCCTGCATTTTTAAAATCAATTCTTTTTTACAAGCTACGCAACCACGTTTACCATGCTTACACTCTTCGCATACAGTTTCAAGGTTTTTATTGCCAATAAGTTTATGATAATAATACACCATACAAACCTCAGGATTCGCTGGATCATCTTTTCTTATCTTATTGGGATCCGTAATAGCCCCCATGATTTTTTGGGCAATTTCCTCATCACTATCAGCTAAGAAAATCGCATTACCTAAGCTTTTGCCCATTTTTTCATTACCATCTAATCCTTTAACGCGAGCGGCTTTAGATAATAATGGTTCTGGTTCAACTAAGGTTTCTCCATAAATCGAATTAAACTTGCGCACAATTTCACGGCACTGTTCAATAAGTGGAAGTTGGTCCTCGCCTACCGGTACAAGATTACCATTAAAAGCCGTAATATCCGCAGCTTGACTCACAGGATAACCGACAAAACCATAGGTGACACTTTCTCCATGATGGCCAAACAAAGCTTTTTTCTGCGCGATTTCAGATTTAACAGTCGGATTACGATAAAGTCTGGACATAGTTACTAAATTGGAATAAATTACAGTTAGTTCTGCTATCTCAGGAATCATCGACTGAATAAACATATGCACGCTAGAGGGATTAATACCAATAGATAATAAATCAATAGCTATCTCATGCACATTTTTACGCACTTTGTCAGGATTATCAAAATTATCCGTTAAAGCTTGAATATCCGCAATTTCTAAATAAAAATCATACTCATCTTGAAGCTTAACCCAATTTTGAGCCGCTCCAAAATAATGGCCCAAATGTAAATTACCTGTTGGTCTAAGGCCTGTCAAAATGGTTTTCTGCATCCAACTTCACCTTCCTTAAAAATTATAACATAAATATCCTAATTGATAAATATCAATATTTAATAATCGATTTATTTCTAATAACATAAAGATAAAGAGCGATTAAAAATTCATCCGCAAAAACTGGTAAAAAGACAAAGGCTTCACGCACATTATTCTCTTTAATCATCTCATAGAAAAGCTTGACCACGCTTTTCCTTTCAATGATACCTTTAAATTTACGGTTTTTTATTTTAGCGGTAATCGTTTTTAAATTAACCGCATTAGTTTTAGTCATTTCGACTAATAAGCCCTTATTAAAGGTTCTAATATTATATAAAGTATCTTCGGCAAAATTAAAACATTTCCCTGCTTCTTCAACTAAGTTATTAAAATATTTATATGAAACTTTGTCTTTAACTATCGATTTAAAAATTGAAGAAGACGTAATTTTACCAATAATGCCACGATCTAAATCCTTTAAAATTTCATAAACTTTTTGTTCAAAAATTTGTCCATAACGATTATAATTTTTAATTAAATTCTGTTTTTTAAACGTAAACTCATTACCATCAAAATGTTTAAAAGTTTTCATTGTATCGTTGTAGCCAAATCTCAACGCTTCCTGTGATTTTAACTTATCAAACACAAGGAAAGAGACAATTTTATTGCGCGGTGAAATAGTAGTTATCGGCACACTAGTTTTAACAGTTCTTTTAAATCCAACCGCTTTTAAATCCACGGCGATAATTTCTTCAGCACCTAGTTTAATGGCTAAATTAATAGGTAAGTTATCGTAATAACCCCCATCGATATATAAATCATTGTTAATTTTTTGAGGTTTAAAAGCCGGATAACATGAAGCTGAAGCGATGACATAATCTTTAACATTATCTGGTGATAAATCTTTTTTCGTTTTAAATACTGGTTTATTTTGACTTAAATTATAAGTGACTAAACCATAATCGATGTTTGATGAAAAAAATTTACGAGGATTATATAGTTTATCAAAAATACCTTTCAATTTATCAACGTCCATGCCACCTTCGGTAATAAAAGATTTAACATACATTTTATACACATCAGCAATAGCAGGATTTTCACATAGTGAAAAAGTTGTTTCATCATAAACCTTAGAAAAAGACATTGTCCTCCATAATCTCAAAGCTTTATGGTAATCTTTTTGAACTAAAATGACGCCATTTAAAGCCCCCACCGAAGTGCCTGTAATTATATCAGGAAGTTTGCCTAATCTTTTTAAGGCATAATACACTCCAATCTGATAAGCTCCTTTAGAGCCACCTCCAGATAATACTAATCCTAATTTGCCATCTGCCATTATTTCACCTCATACTATTTTCTAATATAGACACCAAATGTAAGGTCATCATTAAATTCCAACTCGGTATTTTCTAAAATTCGTTTCACCGCATCTTTATAATAATAAATAGTACTGCCGTTTATAAAATAGATATAATCATCTAGATAAAGCACACTATCGATATCAGTGGTCGTAAATAAATAAGTAACTAATTTAGGATTTTGCACGTCAGCACGATATACTTGGTAAGCTTTTGGGCCTAAAGTTTCATTTTTTCGATAGTAATAGCAGTAACCATTTTTCTTGCCTAAACAATCGGCTTTATCATAACCAGCAGGCACATCAGCAGTATATTTATTAAACTTTTTACCATCTAAAGCTTCATTTAGAGTCATTGTTTGCCACGTGCCATTATAGTATTTAATGCCATCTTTACTAGCCGTCTCTTCAACATTTTCATATTTTAAGCTGATTTTATATTGCTTTTCCGCATCGGTATCGAATAGGTAAATATCCCCATCGACAACTCCCTGAATATTAGAATCGAATGATATATCATCATAACTGCGAATTTTGTTAGTCTCGCCATTAATTATATTGACTACATGGAAATTTTTAAAGCTATAGTTTTCATTATAATCAGCGACAATATAATATTTTCCATTAAAAACTTTAATTGGTTTAGTATAGATATCATTATTAAATAGTTTGACATTTTTCTCTTTACTATTAAATAAGGTAAGCCCCTTATATGTCTCCAAAGCTAAATAATGATTTTCTGGTATATTGTCATCATAAATAGTTTCGGTATTGGATAACTTACGGGCGGAAGCTTCATCATGATAGTTTTTCGGATTATAATTATATTTTTCTAATGAAGATACCATTTTAGGTAATTTGTTTTGTGAAGTTTCATCTAAATCATGATAATAAGTTATTTCTTTCGCGTCTTTATTTAAACACATAATATCGGTTAAAATTTTACCACCTTTAAAAATTGGCATAATACAGTGCATGTCATTTATTTTTTGATATTTTATATCACTAATTACTTTTTCTTTTTTATTATAATTGATAGGCACTTGAAAATTTAATGAAAATTTTTCGTGTGAAATTTTAAAATAATAGTCATCAGTATTATACAAAGATTTAGTTTGCAACTGTTCGGTTACTTTAAAATTGCCTACTCGATAGCTGACTTTATGGCCTTTATCAAATATATGAATAATAATATTTAATGATACCAAAATAACAATTAAAATACCTAAAACTTTAAACAGATACTTCATACGTAATCCTCCTATTTCAATTATATATAATATAGGGGCTTTTTTCAAGAAAAAAGAGCGAAATACTTAGTTATCGCTCTCGCCATGATCAGCTATTTGCTGCAAATCTTCAGTTAACTCAGTTTTTTCTTTCTCTGTAGGTTCATTTTTATATTCACGTTTTTTCTGCATCATATATTTAGTAATAACCGTTTCAATTTCGGTTAAAGAGCCTTTAGAAAGGTTAGATAAAACCACCTTTTCTTTAATGGTATCGATAATAGCACGTCCCCAAATAAGGCCCATTTTAATAGTAAAATCATTAAACATATCAGGAGTAATACTATAGTAAAAATAACCAAATAATAAACGTTTTTGGGCAAGCACTAGACGGCGATTAGTTACCACTACGACATACGTACTAATAACATCTAAAGCACTTGGACCTTTTTGAGCCGCAAAAGCATATAGCACTTCTTCGTCATCGTTTAAATGTCTTTCCGCAATACGTGAATGCGCTTTAGTACGCCATGCGAGTGTCCCCGGATGTCTATGAGTAAATTCTTTAACTTTATTATATACTTCGTTTTTATGATTCATATTTTTCCTACTTTCCATGACAATTTTTGTATTTCTTACCACTTAAAAATATTCTTAAATTTCTATTCTGTACTATAAGTATAACATATTTTTTATATTTTATAAAACAGGAAATATTACTTGTTTTCTATTTTTTTAGTTTCAACTAATAATTTATCAAAATCAGAAACATAATTTTTATCTTGAATAATTTTATATTTTTTATATTCACTTTCGGCTTTTTCTATTGCTTGTTTATGTGAAATATTGCCTTTTCCTTCTAATACTTCATAATGAAAAACATTTAAAGCATTTTCTACTTCTTTTTTCCAATCATTCATATACATTGGAAGATTTCTTTCGGCATTATTTTCGGCAATATCTAAAAATAAGTTAACTAAATTATTTAGATTTTTAATTTCTTTTTCATATAAATAATTTTTAGCAATAGTTACATCAGACTTTAAAATCTTACCATTAGGCGATTTTTCCCAATTAGTAAGACCCATATTTCTCTTTTTGGAATCAACTCTATTATAAATTATTTCATCTGCGGTTTGTCCAGTTATAGCATAATGAAATTTATTTTGAATTATCTTATAAAACTCTATTGCAATTTCACTATCTTTGTCATAGTCGATTGAACATTCTGCAAAAATATCTGTAACTTTTTGGTAAAACATTCTTTCACTTGTACGAATTAATTTAATTCTTTCAAGCAATCTTTTGAAATATTCTTGATCAGATTTTCTTGCCTTCATAAACCTTTCATCATTTAAAGCAAATCCCTGAACCATATAATCCTTGATTATTTTATTAGCCCAAGTTCTAAATTTAATAGCTTTTTTAGAATTGACCCTAAAGCCTATGGAAATAATCATATCTAGGTTATAATATTTTGTATTATAAGTTTGTTTTCCTTTGTTACCCATATGTGCAATTTTTGCACATGTGATATCTTCATTTAATTCCTCATCTTTATAAATGTTATTGATATGTCTAACAATACCGCTTCTATCAATATTAAATAGAATTGCTAATGCTTCTACATTTAACCAAACATCTTCATTTTCAAGCAACACTTCTACTTTAGTATTACCTTCTTCATCATTATAAAATAAAATGTTTTTTTCGTTGCCGACTAATTTATCCTTCACATTAACATCCCCCAATAATCTGTTTTCATCTATATTATACTATTATTTATAATACTGAGCAATCAGTTTAACCGAATTCTGCCGAATTAACTTTAATAAATTCATACTATTTTTATATCTTAATGTTTTAGTAATATCTTTTGTTTCACATTATTTCTTAAACTGATTATTGCAAAAATCCTAAATCTGTGCTTTGTTCCTAGTTTGTGATGAATTATTTTAAAGGAGTCAACGCATTATTTTGATTAACACATTTTATTATATATTTTGTGAGTAAATTACAAATTTGCAAATATTTTATTTTTTTAAAAATTGCTTGTATGACTTTACTATTGCATAAAAATAGCGCAAACCCTTATGTTACTTGGGCTTACGCCGATTTTACCTACTTTCCATGACAATTTTTATATTTCTTACCACTGCCACAAGGACATGGTTCATTACGACCAATTTTTTTGGTTCTTTTAGGTTGTTGTTTTCTAATTTTATTAGGATCATCAACCGCTTTACCTTTCATCACTTGTTCTCTTTCGGTGTTTTGTCTTACTTCGGCATGTAATAAAAATCTAGTAACATCGGTATCAATGGTGTCTAACAAATTATCGAAAAGTTCATAACCTTCGGCTGTATAAGCTCTTAATGGATTTTCTTGGCCATAACCTCTTAAATGAATTCCTTCTCTTAGAATGCTCATTTCGTTAATATGATCCATCCAGTGCGTGTCGATAACTCTTAGAGTAATGGCTTTTTCAAATTCATTACGAATTTCTACAGGAACATCTTCCATACGGCGATCATATTCTTTAACGACCTCATTATAAATAGTTTCCGTTAAACTATCGGCATCTAATTCTTCTAGTTCTTTAATTTCAAGTGGAGTTGTGAGTAAGTTTTGATTTACGGATTCTAAGATTTCACTGATATCTAAACCCGTTAAATTACCTTCTGAATCCACATGATCTTTAACATTAACTTCAATATGATCATAGAAACTTTTTAAGACATCATCGTGAATAGATTCACTATCTAAAATTCTATTACGTCTATCATAAATAAGACCACGTTGATTATTTAAAACATCATCATATTCTAGTAAGTTTTTACGAGTATCAAAGTTGTTACCTTCAACACGTTTTTGCGCTGATTCAATTGAACGCGATAAAGATTTACTGCGAATATTCATTTCACCATCAAAGCCTAGACGCTGAAGCATAGCTTTGGCACTATCAGTTCCGAATCTGACCATCAGTTCATCTTCAAAGGAAACATAGAATTGAGTAATTCCTGGATCTCCTTGACGACCAGAACGACCTCTTAACTGATTATCGATACGTCTTGATTCATGTCTTTCGGTTCCTAAAACGCAGAGGCCACCTAATTCTTTAACCCCTTCACCTAACTGAATATCGGTTCCACGACCGGCCATGTTAGTAGCAATAGTTACGGCTCCTTTTTGACCAGCTTTAGCAATAATTTCGGCTTCACGCGCATTATTTTTCGCATTTAAAACTTCATGGGGAATATGTTCTTTTTTAAGTAAATTACTTAAAAGTTCACTATTTTCAACAGCAATCGTACCCACTAAAACTGGTTGCCCAAGTTCATGTCTTCTTTTTATTTCTTTGACAATAGCTGCATATTTACCAGATGATACAGCGAAAATTAAATCACCTAAATCTTGTCTAATTACTGGTTTATTAGTTGGAATAGTGATAACGAACATGTTATAAATATCTCTAAATTCCTCTTCTTCCGTTTTGGCGGTACCCGTCATACCGGCAATCTTTTTATACATTCTAAATAAGTTTTGGAAAGTAATCGTTGCTAAAGTTTTAGTTTCTTCATTAATAGTTACGCCTTCTTTTGCTTCAATCGCTTGATGAAGCCCTTCAGAAAAGGCTCTACCCGGCATAAGTCTGCCCGTAAACTGGTCGACAATGACAATTTTATCTTCTTGAACCACGTAATCAAAATCACGTTTCATACTAAAGTTAGCTCTTAAAGCTTGATTGATAAAGTGGACTAAAGTAGTATTTTCAATATCATATAAGTTTTTAACATTAAAGTGTTTTTCGGCTTTCTTCATCCCTTCATCATCTAAAGACACTTGTTTCGTTTTTTCATCATAGATGTAGCCATTATTTTCTTTTAACGTTTTGGCAAATCTATCAGCATCGATATATAAATTAGCTGATTTCATCGAACCGCCAGAAATAATAAGTGGTGTTCTCGCTTCATCGATTAAGACAGAGTCCACCTCATCGATAATAACAAAGTTAAGTGGCCTTTGAACACGATCTTCAGCTCTTACGACCATATTATCTCTTAGGTAGTCAAAACCAATTTCATTATTGGTTGAATACATGATATCACAGTTATAGGCTTCTCTTTTTTCTGTAGGTGAGTATTCACGGTAGTTAACCCCGACCGTTAAACCTAAAAATTCATAGATTTTGCCCATCCATCCAGCATCACGGCCAGCTAAGTATTCGTTTACTGTAATAATGTGGACCCCATCACCTGTTAAAGCATTAACATATGCTGGCAAGACTGATGTTAAAGTTTTACCTTCACCCGTTTTCATTTCGGCAATATTACCATAGTGAATGGCTAAACCACCAATTAGCTGCACATAAAATGGTTTTTGATTTAAGACTCTAAAAGCCGCTTCTCTAGCGACGGCAAAAGCTTCGACTAAGATATCTTCTAAAGTTTCCCCTTTGCCTAGACGTTCCTTAAACTCTAAAGTTTTAGCTTTAAGCTCTTTATCGGTAAGTTTACCCATATCATCATCTAAAGCTTCGATTTTATTAGCAATCTCTTTAAAACGTTCTAATTCTTTATATTCATGATCAAAAATTTTTTTAAATAATTTCATATTCGGTCAATCCTTTCATGTCTATTAATATTGTATCATAAAACGCTTATAAAAGCACAAAAAAAAGGCTTAATTGCCTTTATTTTTCTTTAATTATTCCGTAATTACCGTCTTTACGCATATAAATAACTTCAATTTCACCATTTTTAGAATTTCTAAAGATAAAGAATGAGTGATCAATCAAATTCATTTGCAAAATTGCTTCTTCTTCACTCATTGGCTTAAGTTCGACAGCTTTACGTTTAACAATCTTCGTCTTATCAATCTCTTCTTTTGGTACTTCAAAATCTAAAGCTAAATCGGAAAATTTTTCTTTTGTATCTTTTCTACTCATACGAGTTTTATTTTTTCTAATTTGTCTTTCTAGTTTATCTAATACTAAGTCAATACCCGCATAAGGGTCTTTATTGGTTTCTTCAGCACGTAAAATCATTTTTTTCGCCGGTATTGTTACTTCAACGACATAATTTAGTCCATCGGGTCTAATTACCACTTTGGCTTCAAAACTATCTGGTTTTTCAAAATACTTATTCAATTTATCAAGCTTAGTTTCCACGTAATTTTTAATGTCATTAGTTACCTTAAACTTCTTTCCATGTATTCTATATTCCATATCATCATCTCCTAATTACATTATACCACATATCGGATAAAAATAGTATGGATATCCTACGCAAAAAAGAAAAAAGACTACCCTATACTAAAGCAGTCTTAATTTCTACTACATTTTTGGCTTGGAGTCCTTTGTCAGTTCTTACTAATTCGAACTCTACATATTGGCCCTCAACTAAAGTTTTATAGCCTTCTGAAAGGATAGAAGAATAATGTACAAATATATCTTCTTGGTCGTTATATTCGATAAAGCCAAATCCTTTTTCGTTGTTGAACCACTTTACTTTACCTCTCATGCTTACATCTCCCTTCTAGTAATTTCCTTTACAATCTTACTATACCGCTTGCGACTATTAATTTCAACAAAAATCATCCAGCAAATTTCGACAAAAAATGCATAAAAATCATAGCCGCGACAATACTCATTTTACGGCTTATCACCATTTTTTTGTTAGCTATTTGCATAAAAGCACGATTTTTATGTTTAAATGCGCAAACATGTAACTACTAATTACACTTATTTTAACATTTAAACTTTTTTTATTCACTCTCGTACTAAAGTGTTATTTTTGGGGTTTAAAATTGTTAAGATAAAATTGCAATAGTAGAATGGGCGGTTGGTTGTATGAAAGAATTAATAGTTGGTAAATCAATGTCATTAATTCAAAAACAATATCCTGAATATGATGATGTCAAATTAGCCGAAATTCGATATGGTTTAGCTAGCATTTATATAACTATTTCCAAAACTATTATTATTTGTTTAATTGCATTCATACTAGGAATATTGAAAGAATTAATTATCAAGAAAATGGAAACTGGGCATACCAAAAGGGAATGAAGCCAGAATTTCATATTCATTTATATGGAAGAACAGAAGATTCTAAAACACAAATTTGGGGAGAAGCATTAAATTTTCCTAATAAAACTACAGGGTTTTATGATAAATTTGAAAGATTTAATAATGAAGATATAGAAGAAATTAAAAAACAAATTAATTTACTAGAAAAAGAAGATAAATATGAT
>CANQAO010000011.1 GCA_947589375.1 uncultured Bacilli bacterium
ATTTAAAAATGGATATTTCCACGATAACCAAAGCTACTGGTTTATCTAAACAAGCAATCGAAAATTTAAAATAAATTAGTTTAAAAGTCACTAAAAAAGCTAGAATTTCTAGCTTTTTTACATGTTAGCAAATAAATTTTTCTTACGAATTACTACATAAGCTAAACCTAAACCAGCTAAAACAATAACTCCACCAGCAATTGGTAAATTTAGTCCAGTTTTAGGGTTTTTATTCGTTGCGACATTAGGATTATTAGGATCATTCGGATTATCGGGATTACCAAATTTTTCTAAACAATCACCCATTGGATCTTTATATTTTTTAAGATCCATTAATTTAGTTTTATATGGATCCCCACTTAAGGTACTTTGCTTACCTTGGGTCTTTGTATTAAATGTATTTAAATCAAATACTACCGATGCATATTCTTTTTCATGATATTTACCATAATTAAGATCTTTTCCTTCAGTAACAGTTACACCATATTCGCTCCAATTACTGGTACTAACACCTTGATTATCGCCAACTTTATATTGATCTAAAATAGCATAAAACATAGCAGTTACAAAATAATCATCAGTATAACGGCAATAAATTAGATTTTGATCACTTCTATTTTGACGATTCTTTGGATCATACGTATAAGTTATTTTTTTCTGCCCTTCATCATATGTAAATTTAATAAAATAACCTTTATATACTGGATTTGTAAGCGATACTTGAATCTCTTTTTGGCCTCCTGGATTAACATCAATGGTATAGCCATCAGCACCGGCACTTTCAACTAAAGTTTTAAATCTATTGGCAAGATTATCCCATTGAACTTCTAAAGCACTCGCACTACCAATTCCAAAAAAACACATAGCACATAAAATTGCACTTATTAAACAAAATTTGATTTTCATTTCCATACCTTCTTTCTATCTTAGTTAAATCATATCAAACTTGTCTTTGAAAGGCAATATATGTTTATAAAAATGGTTTTTGTTTGACACTTTTTTTGACATTTTTTGCTTTTACTACCTTTCATTTTTATTATTTACAATTTTTAAAAATATATAAGTTTTTTTAATTTTTATAAATATTTATTTTAAATTTGCGCATATTAATATTATTTAAAGATATTTTAACTTTTAAAAATAAAAAGGACGCTTGCGCCCTATTTATCTTTAACCTCTGAATATTTTTCAGATAAAGTAATTTTAATTTTTTTATTACTAACATTATCCCCTGGTTTAACACTCTGACCAGTGACATAACCATAACCATCAATTTCGCAGTTATAACCTAAAGCATTCATTAAATAAATGACTTCACTGCGCGAATAACCTTTTAAATCTGGCATTTTATTTTTATCGCCATTAGTAATTAATATTACCTTATCATAAGATAAAATCTTCTCACCTTTGCTGGGATACTGGCCAATAATCTTATCGCCAGTACCAATAATAACTGTTTTAATTTTTTTATTTTCTAAATCAGCTTTAATATTTTCGGTTTTTTTATTAGTATAAGAATCTAAAGTGAAAAGTTCCATCGTACTTTTACTTGTGACTTCCGTAAACATATTACGATATTTAGCCATATTCTTCATTAAATTAGTTACCGCTGTACTAAGCATGGTAGAAGTTCCGACATTTGGCTTTTTAATGGCAGCATAAATAATAACTTCAGGATTATCTTTAGGAAACATACCGGCAAACGAATAGATATAAGCGTTATCACCTTCTAAATAACCTCCCGTTTTACTGGCAATTTGGGCCGTTCCCGTTTTACCAATTACATCAAAGCCATCAATTTTATATCTTCGCCCCGTCGCTCCAGGATCTGCACTATTAACGACATTATTCATTAAACTTTTAATTTTTTCAATAGTTGGCTGGCTGACTAACCTTTCAGTTTTTTCAACTTTACGTTTATAAGTCGTTTCACCAGTATTTGGGTTAACAATTTTTGAAACAATATGTGGGGTTAAAGCTTTACCATCATTCGCAATTAGCGATAAAGCTTTTAAATGCTGAACCGCCGTTGTTTGAATACCTTGTCCAAAAGCGGCATTGGCAACCTCTACTGGATATTTGAAATTAATTTTACCTGCCACTTCCCTCGATAAATCAATACCAGTGGTTTTCCCAAAACCATATTTATTAAGGCAAGTTCTTAAATCATTTTTATCAATAAAACGTTGCATCATATGACTAACGCCGACGTTACTAGAATATTCAAAACCTTTATCAAAGGTAATGGTGCCCCATCCATGATTATTCCAATCTTTAATAGTGGCATCAGCAACATCGATACTACCAGATTTAAAAGTATCATTGCCATTATAAGTACCTTTTTCAAGTGCACACATATAAGTATATATTTTCATGGTACTACCTGGTTCAAAAGCATTGGATACTAATAAATTTTCATAGTCTTTAATATCTCTTTTATTAGGGTTAAATGATGGGGTCGAAGACGAAGCTAAAATATCACCAGTTTTGGCATCCATAACGGTCATAATGGTAAACTCTGGTTTGAATTCTTCTTCCATGGTTTTAACTTCCGTTTCGACAAATCTTTGAATACTAGAATCTAAAGTTAAATAAATATTGCTGCCATCAATCGCCTCAATGCGGGTTTCTTTAGTATCGGGAATCTTATACCCAAAGCGATCTTGTTGGTATTGCAGATAACCATCAGTACCTTTTAAAAGTTCATCAAAACGAGCCTCGATTCCAAGTTCGCCATCTATCGAAGTCACAATTTTACCATTTTCATCTTTCTTTTCATTGGTTTTCGCATAGCCTAAAATATATGAAGCAAAGTCACCATTAGGATAATATCTTTTATAATTTTCAGTAAAATCAATGCCTGGTAAATTCAAATCTTCAATTTCCCCTTTTTTTAATTCGGTAAGATCTCTACCAGCGGTACCTATTTCAATTTGATATTTATTTTCTTCTTTACCTTTAATTAAACGTTTTTTTAAATCCTCAGCATCAATGTCTAAAACTTTCGCTAAAGCTTCGGCCGTCGTATCAATATCTTTAACGTGATTGATTTTAGTTTTCGTACTTCGATTTTCATTTAAATAAGCAATTAAGGTATAAGAAGTGACATTGTGTGCGAGAACATCACCAGCAGCATCATAAATAGTCCCGCGATGCGCTACTAAAGGTTTAGCAATCGTATTACGGTTAGCGGCAAATTCTTTAATATTATGGCCATTAATCGTTGGCGATAAAGCTAGATAACAATATCTTCCAAATAAAATACAAAGGCATACAAAAAAAACAAAAAAGACTTTCCATGGAAGTTTCCAAAATTTACTTTTTCGTTTTTGTTTGTTCACAGTAACACCTCTATTCGTTAACAACAATTATATTATCATTATTATACGCTAGTCCCATCTCTTTGACAACACCTTTGACATTTTCAAATGATGTAAGTTCGTTGACTTTCATTGTTAAACTTTCATTTTTCTTTTCTTGAGTATCGATATTATATTTAATTTCTTCAATACTCATTTTAAGTTCACTAACCATGGCGCCACAAAAGGTCTTGATGCCTAGTGAAAAAACAAAAGCAAAAATAATGACAAAATATAGTAATTTTTCACCTTTAGTTATTTTTGATTTTTTCATTTTCTTTTTTGCCATAGTTATCGATCCTTTCTATTACACGCATTCTGGCGCTACGACTTCGTGGATTATTTTTAATTTCTTCTTTGCTTGGCGTAATACTGGCAATTACTTTAAATTTAGGCCTATAAGCTTCAGGAATTACTGGTAATTTACGTAATTCATGAGGAATGCTACTTACTTCATTAAATATTTTTTTGCATAATCTATCTTCTAAAGAATGAAAAGTAATGACACATATACGCCCACCCGGTTTTAATAGTTCAAGTGAATCTTTAAGCGCTTTTTCGAATACTTCTAATTCGTGATTGACTTCGATCCTAATGGCTTGAAAGCTTTTCCTAGCCGGATGCCCCTTTTTACGATACTTTTCAGGCACGCTATTTTTAATAATTTCCGCGAGCTCTAAAGTACTATCAATTTTTTTAGTTAACCTATATTGAATTATCGCTTTAGCAATACTGCTAGCGTACTTTTCCTCACCATATTTATACAAAATACGTTTAAGGTCTTCATAAGCATAAGTATTAACTACCTCATAAGCAGTTAAAGCACTATCCCTATCCATACGCATATCAAGCTTGGCGTCTTGGTGAAAACTAAAGCCCCTTTCTGCATTATCTAATTGTGGTGACGAAACTCCTAAGTCAAATAAAATACCATCAGCTTGAACATTTCTTTTATCAAGTTCCTTTTGGATATTAACAAAATTAGTATTGATAATTTCATAATTATCACCACAAGCTTTTAATTTATCTAAAGCATGTTTGATCGCTTCTTTATCTTGCTCAAAAGCATAAAGGTAACCTTCAGGAATTTTTGACAAGATATGTGAGCTATGGCCACCATAGCCTAAAGTAGCATCGACCACAATACTATCTTTTCTCAAATTTAAATATCGTATAGCTTCTTCTAATAAAACGCTTATATGCATAAAACCTCCTAGATATTTAAATTAGATGAAAATAAATTATCAGCTATTTCAGATAGATTATCTTCATTTTCATCGATGAAGCCATTCCATCTATCTTCGCTCCAGATTTCTAGTCTGTCGCCGACTCCGATGATAACGCAGTCTTTTGTTAAATCAGCGTATTTAATTAGTGGTGAAGTGATATTGATGCGTCCTTGTTTATCGAAAGCTGTGGTTGTCGCTCCGGATAAGAAGAAACGCATAAAATTACGGGCATCTTTGACATTTGGTAATTCTTGATATTTACTGACAATTTTATCCCAGACATTTCGTGGATAAACAAATAAACAACCATCAAGTCCACGAGTTACGATAAAATTTTCACCTAACTCGTATCTTATTTTTGACGGAATCGTTAATCTTCCTTTGTCATCGATTGTGTGATGATACTCACCCATAAACATAAAATCACCCACTTTCCCCCACATTCATACACTGTATACCACTATATTACTATTTTAAGGGATACTTGTAAAGAGTTTTTTGTATATTTTTACACTTTTTTTGAAAGTTTACACAAACCTTTATTTATTTTAGATTTACAATTAATTTAGGGTGTGCTAATATTAATAATAGAGGAGTTAGTTTTATGAAAAAAATATTAATTGAAGTGAGTTATTCTGCCCTATCTTTTGCTTATTGTAGTCCAAAAGCTTCAGATTCGGACTTCAGTAGTATTACCGAAAATGGTATTAATAGGATTATTACTACTGAAGACTATATAAGTAAGAAATTTGATTTATTTAAAACTTTTTTGACGCAAATGCATGATAAAAATAACATTAATACTTTAACTTTAAGTGACTATAGCTTATTTGCTTTAGCATTTGACCTTACCCATGAAATTTTTGAGTTTGATAATGTAATTTTTAAGCCATTAGGCAATTTGCCCGAGGAAATTTATAACTTAATTACCGCAAACAAGTTTAAAGTAAATAATTTAAATTGTTACAGCATGACTAAAGAAATGTTTGATAACTTAAAGGCTAAAAATATAAATGTCGAAATTGAAAGTACGTTATTTTTTAATAGCCGGCTATTTTCCCATAACAACTTTCAGACTTATGAAGATTTAGCTAATAAGGAAATTATCGAATTTGATTTCGAACCTGATGAATATGATTATGATGATTTTAATAATTTCTTAAAATCAAATGAAAAACTCCATACTATTGATATTAAAAAATATTATCCGCATGTTTTAGAAAACCTCATTGATATTTTAAAGGAAAATAATAAAGATGATATTGCAATTAATCTTTACGAAAATAAGGGTGATGTCTTTAAAGACGAAGAGGAAATTGAAAAGATCAGCAAAAAATACCATAAAGACTTTTATATTACGATTGTTTATTCAGATGATTTTCGTCACAAAAGAAATAAACAAATGATGACTATTATTTTTTCTATTTTCATTCCTTTAATTTTAATTGGTTTAATTATATATTTACTCACCTAAAAAGAAGTCCATGGACTTCTTTTTTTAATAATAAAGCCAAGAGCCTAATAAAATAGCAAGTAAGATATATAATACTAAGATAATTAAATATCCATTACTATTAGTTTGCGCTCCACCACATGGATTACCACATGGATTTTCATTTTTGCAAGCCATAGTTACCTCCTTCTAGAGGCTTAGATCCAAGCCCCAAGTATAATTATTAAAAGAATAAATAATACTAAAACGATTGCCGCAGCGCTTACGCCTGTGTTACACATATAATCATCCTCCTTTTTATCTTTTCACATTATTTTATGGGAATCTTAAGTTTGTGTGAGTGTTATTACTTAAATTATTGAAAAAATATTGTTTTTTCTTAGGAAATTTGCTATTATAAATATGTATGAAAAAATACACATACATCATGAAATAGGAGGAGAAAGATGAAAAAATTATTATTATGTTTGGGAATATGCGTAGTTACTTTAGGACTAGCTGGCTGCGGACAAGCCCCTACTTTAAAAGATGGCAAAGAAGTTGTAGCCGAAATCGATGGCAAAAAATTTACCGCTGAAGATTTATATGAAAAGTTAAAATCACAAGGAGGAGCAACAACCTTAACCAGTATGATTGATGAATTTATTTTAAATAAAGAAATCAAAACTGATGAAGATGCCGAAACTTACGCCGAATCACAATTAGAATCATATAAAGCACAATATGAAAATTATGGTACTGATTTTAATGAAGCTTTAACTAATGCTGGGTACAAAGATGAAGATGCTTTTAAAGATGCTTTAATTATTGAATATAAGCGAAAAACAGCTACCGAAAACTTTGTTAAAGAACAAATCACGGATACTGAAATCGAAAAATACTACGAAGATAGTATCTATGGTGATATTGAAGGAGCTCATATTTTAATCGCCCCTGATGTGGACGATAATGCGACTGATGAAGAAAAAGAAAAAGCCGAAAAAGCCGCTAAGGAAAAAGCTGAAAAACTTATCAAAGAATTAGATAAAGGTGCTGATTTTGCTGAACTTGCGAAAAAGAATTCTGATGATAAAGGTACAGCTTCTAATGGTGGTAAATTAACCATTACTTATGGCGATGTGGTTGATGAATTTTGGGAAGGTGCTTCGAAATTAAAGAATAAAACTTATACTAAAGAACCAGTTAAATCTGAATATGGATATCACATTATTTATCGTGAAAGTCAAAAAGATAAACCTAAATTAAAAGCGGTAAGAGATAAAATCATCGATGATTTAGTAGAACAAAAAATGTCTGAAGACACCACTTTACAAGCGCAAGCAATGGTTGAACTTCGCAAAAAATATGATTTAAAAATAAGTGATGACTCTATTAACAAAACATATAATGAAAATGTTAAAAAATCATTAGCTAAAGAAAATAGTTCAAATTAATGAACTATTTTTTTATCGATGAAATCATTTATTTCGTCTATTTTATAACCTTTAGTATATAATTTATTTTTTAATTTTAAAAATAAGTCATCGTCAGCATATTTGGTTTTTAATTTATTATAGATCTTATCCATTTCTTTAAAGGAAACATCATTGGTAAAATGAATAGCTTTTAATTTCTCGTTAATTAAGGCTTTATCATAACCTAAATTGAGTAAATAAGCCTGCATCTTGTGCTTGAAATGGGATTCGGAATATTTAGTATTGGCCTTAGCTTTTTTATTGATTATTTTTTCTAAATGCGCTTCCACTTTACGAGAATCGATATTATTAATAACGTTAGTAATTACTTCGGCATCGATTTTAAAGCCAGCTAAGTTTCGGGCAATTTTGCCAGGACCATCTAACGATAAATTGATTTTATCATTGGTATAAGCTTTGGCAAATGCTTCATCATTAATAAGACCAATTCTTTTTAAGGTGGCTACTATTTTGTCGATATCTTCTTGAATCGTCATATTTTTTTCTAAAAATTGGCGAATTTCATATTCGCTACGCAATCTTCGACTAATCATATTAAGCGCTTTGTTATAACTTTCATAATAAATGGTATCCGTATTTATTTTATTTAAAAGATCACTATCAATATTTTTATCAAAAAGTAAATTGTTTTCTAAAATAACATCATCAAAAGTATTGATAACTTCTCCGTTATCTAAAGTAATACGATATTTAGAACCACTTTTTTTTATTTTTTCTATCTTCATATATTTCACCACCACTCACATTATATCAAACATTTGTTTTGTTTACAAGAAAAAAGAGGTTATTCCTCTTCTTTACCAATATGAATCATGTCATTAGCTACTTCTTCTAAAGCTTTGCCAATTTTTTTAGCTGATTTATATTCGCCTTCTTTTAATTGATAATGATTAGTTTGTTCCATTTCTTTGGCGCGCTTAGCTACGACATTCACTAATAAATATTTAGAGCCCACTTGATTTAATAATTTATCAATTGAGGGATATAACATATTATCACTCTCCTATTTTGATAATATAACAGAAAAGCAAAAAATACAACTAATTAATATTAAATTTGACAGTATTTAACAACAATTAATTTAAGCTATAAATATCGACTTCTTGTTTTAAACCTTCTAAAACACAGTACATAGCCCACGTATCTTGTTTACAATATTCCACGAGTTTTTGATATTTATGTTCAAAATCTAGCTTATCCATTTTCGGAAAATTCGCATAGGTGATTAACGCTTCCACACCATTGCCGATTTCCATGCCTTGATAAGTTAAAGTGGAAAAAATCGGTAAAACTTTTTTGATAGAAAATGAACCAGTCATGTGGGCATTATAATAATTAAACATTTTAGCTTCTTCTTTATCATAACCGAGAGTTTCATATAATGAGGATTTCGTTTTAACAATATTCATCAAATCAAAAATCATACTTCGGATTTTAAGCAGTTTAGTTTTATATTCTGGAAATATTTCGGCGAGCTCCTTAATACGCGTTTTTTCAAAGGAATCATTATAAACTAAGACGGTGCCTTTATCACCAATAAGTTCGCACATATATTTTACCAGCTCTTCGCGGTGATCTTTATGATCGGGCGCTAAAAAGCCATAGTGGTCTTTTTCTTTATCACACACTCCAGGCGCGGATTCGATATGAAGCGAAAATTGAAATACTGACTGGGTGTAACATTTTTCGCCTCGATATCTAGGTAGTGGACATGGAAAAGTTTCAAAATCCAAGTGATAAACAGGATATTCAATTTGCTTAATGCCATCGATTATTTTATTTTTATTAATATAGGGCTTCCCACTTTCTAAGGCTCTTCTTTGAATGACGTTTTTTTGGCGATTAAGCATTTTTTCGGGAACATCTAACATTGATAGGTACCCATCATTAATTAAATCAAACCTTTCATATTTATTACCATCGATATCTTTAAAACCATGATGCCCATCAATATAAGCCATAATGGAATTGGTCTTGGGTAATTTACTCCAACATATTTTACTATATTTACATTTGGTCATTTTTTTGATTTCACAATACTCGCCTAAAGGTACTTCGGAAGCTTTTAAATCATGAATATAACCTTCGACTCTTTGGCGATCTAAGTCAATTTTATCCATATATTCTTTGGTAATTTCGGTTAAATCGATAAAACAAACAATTTCGTTGCCGTTAGCATCGGTATCATAAACGGGTTCTCCACGATCATATTTACCATCAAAGACATATTCATGATTAAGCACGGTTAGATAATATCTGACGTTTTTGATTTTATTTTCCTCCCCATGGGCTTTTAAATCATTTTCAATAATATATCTTTGAACTGCTAAATCGTATACGTAATGACCAGCGGCCGCATATCTATCGAATAATTTAGCGCGATTATATTCGTATTTTTTCATCGGCATATAGTCTTCAATGTTGACATTTAATTCTTCTAATAAATGATAGATACCTTTTTCATCTTTCATAAATATTGAATTAAATTCATTATTTTGTTTGCAGCCTAAATCGATATATTTTTTCGTCGTCGTGGCTTTAGCTTCGATAATATTAAAGCCATCTTTCGTTTCATTATAAATATCGACATAACAAATATAGCGAATATTATTGATTAAGGCATCAAAGCTCTCTTGCTCTAAAGTATCTTTAGAATATTTAAAAGTACCATCAAAATATTTTGGAGCAATAGATCCAGCTAATAATTCAACGGCATTATAATATGGAAGCATTACTTCTAAATGTTCATTTTTAGTATCGATTAAATCATTACCTTCTTCATCATACATGTCGCCTAAAAGTTCTTTTAAAATTTCGCTTTCTTCTTCTTTACGATATTCTTCAAGTGTCACCATACTATTTAATTTTTCATGCTTTAGATCGTCTAAAGCTACATATCTTGGACATCTTGAATAATTAATAAAATTAGTTTTCGTTACAGCCATATTATCACCAACAATATTATAACAAAAAAATATAGCTTAAGCTATATTAATTTAAATCATCATCACTAAAAGGATATGGGCATAATTCTGCTAACGTAATTGTATTTTCTTTAGTCCCCTCATAGTTATAAGTAGTAATTTTCGTATTTTTATCACAAAAATCATATAGAGCTTGACGGCAAATAAAACATGGATAACATTCTTTAGCCGTTTTATTCATTATATAAAGCGCTTTAATATCACCTTTTTTATACCCTTTAGTAATCGCACTATATAAAGCATTACGTTCCGCACATATGCCCGCTGCTGGCGAAGAGGTTTCGACATTTACCCCTTCAAAAGTGGTGCCATCATGACATTCGACAATGGCCGCTACCCTATAATGATATACATTAGATTGACTATTTTCTAATAATTTTCTTAACCTTTCTTTCATAATGTCTCCTTTTTAATAATTTCATAAATTAAAGTTGGTTTTGCTACTTCTTCATCACTATATTCAAAACAGTCAAAAATATCAGCTAGGGGGAGATCCTTTTCATTGTAATAAGCGGTAATTAAAACATCATCTTTTAATACTTTATCCCCGACTTTTTTATGTAAGACAAAGCCAACTGTCGGATCGATTACATCGTCTTTAGTAAAGCGCCCTGCCCCTAATTTACGCGCTAGCTCGCCGATTTTTAAAGCATCAATGCTTTTAATATATCCTGATTGATAAGCCTTAATATCAAATTTTTTAGCTGACACGGGAATATTATCAATATCGCCATGTTGATATTTAACCATTTCCACTAATTTTTCATATCCAAGGCCATTTTTTAAAGCATTTTCAACATATTCAATAGCCTCTTCAACGGGCATATTTTTCTCTAAAGACAGCATAAGTGAACCTAAATTAATTACTAATTCATTTAAATCTTTAGGCCCATTACCTTTTAAAGTTTCGATGGCTTCTAAGACTTCTAAAGAATTGCCGACAGCATTCCCTAACGGTTCATCCATATTAGTAAGCACGCATATGGTTTCTTTGCCATTTAAGTGACCAATATTCACCATAACTCTAGCTAATTCTTTGGCATCTTCTAAATTAGTCATTAAAGCGCCTTTACCGACTTTTAAATCGATAATGATTTTAGAAGCACCACTGGCTAATTTTTTACTCATAATACTGGAAGCAATTAAAGGAATGGAAGCCACAGTCCCAGTCACATCTCTTAAAGCATATAATTTTTTATCCGCGGGACATAAATTACCCATTTGACTAACAATCGCAACACCAATATCTTCGACTTGTTTTTTGACATCATCTAAGCTAATATCGGTTTGAAAACCATTAATGGCTTCTAATTTATCAATGGTGCCACCAGTATGTCCAAGCCCACGGCCACTCATTTTAGCTACTTTGACATCTAAAGCCGCCATTAAAGGGGCTAAAACGATAGTGGTTTTATCGCCAACACCACCGGTTGAGTGTTTGTCAACACTATCAAAACCAAGATCTAATACTTCACCACTATGAAGCATTACATCAGTTAAATCAGTAGTTTCTTTATCAGTCATGCCTTTTAAATAAATAGCCATTAAAAGAGCGCTCATTTGATAATCTGGAATATCACCATTGACATATCCCATAACTGCATAATCTATTTCAGCTTTCGTAAGTTCTAAACCTTTAGACTTCTTCTCAATTATTTCTAATATATTATACATAGTCTTCTCCTTATCAATATATTCTATATTAATTATAACAAAAAAAATAGTATTTTGATACTATTTCATTCTTTTGTCGATTAGTTTCATGGTTCTTTTAGGATCATTATATAAAGATTTGTAAACTTTTCTATATTTTTTAAGTTCAGATAAAATTTCTAAATCTTTTTTCGGTAATTTTATTTGATATTCTTCTTCCTCTTCAGCAACAACACTAACTTCTCTACCAGCTAGTTCATTAAGTGATAAATGTAAAATGTCGGCAAGCTTGCAAAAATGTTCTAAAGATGGGGTCCTATCACCATTTTCATACCAACAAATCGTTACTTTAGAAACTCCCAAAAGATCGGCTAACTGCCCTTGCGACATATTTAACTCTTTTCTGGCCTCTTTTACCTTTTGCGTATCTATTGTCATAAATAACCACAATATCCTTTCATTAGCTTCATTATAGCAAACCGCAAACAACTATTTATAAAAATTAACTTGTAGTTATTTTGCTATTGATTTTAACTTGTAGTTAATATATAATGTATGTTAATAGGAGGAAATGAAATGAATGAGTTAAAAAAGCTTCGTTTAGAAAAACGTTATACGTGCCGCATAATGGCCGAAGCCTTAAATGTCAGTAAACCTTTTTATTGGCAACTAGAAAATGGTAAACGCCGTCTTTCATATGAAATGGCGGTGAAAATTGCCGCTATTTTTAAAGCTAAACCCGATCAAATTTTTTATAATGAATATAAAAACAGAGAACGTTAATTCTCTGTTTTAAACTATGCCTAAAGAGGGTAAAGTTATGGGGCTATAAAGATAGGCATAGTTTATGGGTAAGGAGTATATGATAACCTAAATTAAAGAAAAAGTTTTACATTTAGCAACAATTTTATAGCCCCATAACTATATTATTTATTTTTACTACTGGATAAAAACGTGACTTTTTCGGCGACAACTTCAGTAATAAAGCGTTCACCATCATCGGTTTGATATCTATCGGTCTGAATGCGTCCTTTTACACCAACGAGATCGCCTTTTTTGCAGTAATCTGTCGTGCTTTGGGCAACGCCTTGCCACAATTTGCAACCGATAAAATCTGTGTCATATTCACCGTTGGCATTTTTATAAGCTCGAGGTACAGCTAAAGTAATACGGGAAAGTTTTTTTCCTGTTTCCGTTTCATATAATTCTGGATCATTAGCTATTCGACCAACTAAAACAGTTTGATTTAACATATCTTCCCTCCTTTCGTCACGTACTATACCGAAAGAAAAAAATAAACGCAAATGATAAATTTGGCGTTTTTGTAAGGTAAATATATACAAAAATAGGAAATTCGCTATAGGCAAATTTCCTGTTTTTGTTAAGCTCAATCATACAAAAAAGGGAATTTAGTATATTCCGCAATTTAATTTGACAGAAGTATCTGAAATTTCCCCTGTTGCATAATCAATCGTAATTGTCACCGCTGTTTTTTTGGCATCACATTTATCCAAAGCTTTTAAATCATAGCTTTCACCAGTTTTATTGGCCGCTTGTAACATTTCTAAAGTTACTTTATAGGCACTAGCTGAAGCATTAGCACTCATATATTTATCAAAATAATCTTTAGCTGGCTCCGTAATAGCTTTTTCAAGATTATTGTTATTATCTTCATACCATTTTATATAACCAAAAACTGCTAACGCAATTATGGCCATTACCAATATAAAAATAATAACCGCTTTAGAACTTTTCTTTGGACTATCGGCGGTAATGCCTGCTGATGATAAAGTTGTTTCTGAAACTTCTGGGGTTAATACTTCTGTTTCTTCATTAGCCTTTTTGTCATCAGCCGAAAGAACAATATTATCTTCAAAATCTTCCATGACTTTATCAGTTGGTTTAAGTTCTTCCTTATGATTATTTGTTTTATCATTAGTTTCTAATAAATTTTCTTTAATATTTTCGTTTTCAAACAAGTCTTCGACCTCGACTTTTTCGATCTCTTCTTTTAGTTCATTCGTTTTTTTCTCTTGAGCTAATTTCTTAGTTTCTTGCTTTTTTTTAGCCATTTTTATTCCCTCCTTAAAAATAATTTTTTAAAAGTGCATTTAATTCGACGGCATATTCCATTGGCAGACTTTCTCTAAATTCTTCAATGAAACCCATAATTAACAATTCTTGAGCCTTTTCTTCAGTTAACCCACGACTCATTAAATAAAATAGTTTATCTTCATCTAATTTGGAAACTGTAGCTTCATGTTCTAAATAAGATGAATTGTTTTTCACTATATTTCTGGGAATTGTGTCACTTTTAGACTCATCATCTAATATAATTGTATCACATTTTATAATACTTTGAGAATTTTTTGCATCTTTATCAATGTAAACCGTTCCTCGGTAGCTAGCATTACCTCCTGAAGCAGCAATCGATTTACTGATAATTTTACTAGTCGTATTAGGAGCGAGATGAATCATTTTAGCACCAGCATCCTGAATTTGATGTTTAGTAGCTACGGCAATCGAAATACAATTTCCAGTAGCCCCCTCACCCTTTAAGATACAAGCCGGATATTTCATATTAATTTTGGAACCAATATTGCCATCAATCCATTCCATTAAACCATTTTTAGCTACCTCGGCTCTTTTCGTTACTAAATTATAAATATTATCAGCCCAATTTTGAATAGTTGTATAACGGCAACTAGAGTTTTCACCGACATATATTTCGACAACCGCGGCGTGCAGTGAATCAGCTAAATGATAAGTGGCCGTACACCCTTCCATGTAATGCACATGACTATCGTGATCGACAATAATAAGTGTTCTTTCAAATTGGCCCATATTTTTAGTATCGATGCGAAAATAACTTTGCAGCGGTCTATCAATTGTTGTATATGGGGGAACATAAATAAAAGTGCCTCCACTCCATACGGCTCCATTTAAGGCGGTATATTTATTTTCATCATACTTAACTAATTGATTAAAATATTTCTTAAAGAGTTCTGGATGATTTTTTAGGGCATCATCGGTACTACAAAATATAACGTGTTTTTCCTCTAGCTCCCTAATCATATTATGGTATACAACTTCACTTTCATACTGCGCTCCAATACCATCTAGATATTTTTGTTCAGCATCAATTAAGCCAACTTTATCAAAAGTGTTTTTGATGTTACAAGCAACATTGTTCCAGTCGTTAGCGACAACATCGGATACTTTTTTATAATAATTAATTTTATCAAAATCTATTTTTAATTCTGGCCCGAAATTAGGATTCGGAGTTTCTTTAAAAGTCTCATAGGCTTTTAAACGAAAGTCAGTCATCCATTTTGGTTCACCTTTAGTTTTAGAAATTTCAATAATTTTTTCTTTACTTAGTCCTAATTTGTTTGCCATATAAGTCACCTATGTTTATTATACTAAATTTACCATAAAATAAAAAGAGAAAATTAATATTTTTCTCTTTCAATGATTTGTAAAATTATTGTTCAGTTTGGACATTTAAAAAGTTTTTATCGAAATAATGTCAAATTCTCCGCCGCAAGCAACGGAGCTTGAAATTGTCTCATACTTCGACCTATAATGCATCACCTTTCTTATG
>CANQAO010000012.1 GCA_947589375.1 uncultured Bacilli bacterium
TATATAATAAATGATGATACTTTAGATGGAGTAAGTTTATGAAAATAATTAAAATAAATGCTATTTGGTGTAGTGGCTGTTTAGCTATGAAAAAAACATGGAAAGAAATTGAAAAGGAATATCCGGAAATAGAATTTATAACTTATGATTACGATATCGATGAAAAGCAAATTAAAAATTTAAATGTCGGCGATATTTTACCAGTAACCATTTTACAAAACAATGATCATGAAATAAGATTAATAGGCGAAAAAACAAAAAAAGAAATTATCGAGGCTATCGAAAACTTAAATGCGTAAAAAAATATTTTTACTTATTACTTTTTTAGCTTTTTTATTAATTCCTTTTAATGCAGAAGCTAAAGAACTTACTATTAATCTTTTTTATGGCAAAGAATGTCCCCATTGTGAAGCAGAGCAGCAATTTTTAAACACATTAGAAAAACAATATGGTAAAAATATTAAAATAAAAAAATACGAAGTGTGGCATGATGAAGAAAATGATCAATTATTAAAAAAGGTGAGAAAAGCTTTAGATGATCATGATACTGGCGTTCCATATACCGTAATTGGAACTTATGATTTTACTGGTTTTAATGATAATACCGCGGATAAAATTAGAGATTTAGTTAAAACTAATATTAAGACCAAAGTGCCCGATGTCATTGATGACATTAAAAATGGTAAAAAAATTACAAAAACTGAAGCCGTAGAAAATAACCATGTTACCGTGCCAATCTTAGGCAATATAGATGCTAAAAGTGTCTCACTCCCACTTTTAGCTTTAGCCGTTGGCTTAGCTGATGGTTTTAATCCATGTGCGATGTGGGTACTTTTATTTTTAATTAGTATGCTTTTAGGCATGAAAGATAAAAAACGCATGTGGATGCTTGGTATTACCTTTATTGGAGCTTCGGCGGTGATGTATACTTTATTTATGGTAGCTTGGTTACATATTGCAGTAAGTGCGATGCAACAAGTGCTTTTAAGAAGTTTAATTGCGATTGTCGCCATTATTGCTGGTGCTTATAATTTAAATAAATATTTTAAAGCTGAAGATGGCTGTAATGTCACTAATAAAAAACAACGTCAAAAAATCTTTGAAAAAATTAAAAAATTCACCCATGAAAAAAGCTTTATTTTAGCTTTAATTGGGGTCATTACTTTAGCTATTACGGTAAATTTAGTTGAACTTGCTTGTTCCGCTGGCCTCCCACTTTTATTTACTAGTGTTTTAGCGATGAATGATCTAAGTATTTTTGAATATGCTTTAAATATTTTAATTTACATATTCTTCTTCTTAATTGATGATATTATTGTTTTCTTAGTCGCTATGAAAACGATGGAAGTTACCGGTCTTTCAACTAAATATAGTAAATATTCTAGTTTAGTTGGTGGCATTTTAATGTTATTAATTGGGGCGTTATTAATTTTTAAGCCCGAATGGATTATGTTTAATTTTTAAAAAACATAATTTTTTCTTATAAATCTACGTTTTATGCACATGATAATATTGGAAAGGTGGTAAAAACATGGATGATAAGAAAAATAATAGTATGACTATTATAATCGTTATTGTCGCTATTGCTTTAGCGGCCCTTGCGGCATTCTTTGTGTTTAATAGTATGGATAATAAAGATAACACAAGTGGACCAACGACTACTGAAAATGATACTACTGATGATACAAGTGACGAAAGCACTGATGTTGCTGGCGCTTACACTGGTACTTATAATAAGAATAGTAATGTCCTTGAAGATGCCGCTGATGCCGTTACCGACAATAAAGAAGATAGAGTAACAGTTGAATTAGTTCTTGAAGAAGATGGCACTGCTACCTTTGTTAAAACTGGTGATACTGAAGAAACTATTAGAGGCACTTATACGCATAGTGATGGTAAAGTCATATTAACTAGAACTGATAATGCAACTGATGAAGATACTGATGTCGCTGATGATAAAGCAACTACTGATAATGATATTACTGATGATGAAACAACTACCGATAAAACTGATGCCGACGATACGGATAGAACTTATGAATTTACCATAAATGTCGATGGCTCATTATCTTATAAAGAAAAAGACACATCTACTGATATGGTTATGTTAAATAAGACTGACCGTAGTAATTTGAAACATATAAAATAAGCTATGAATAGATAGCTTTTTTTTCTTGAATGCTGTATAATAAAGTGTAGGTGATACAATGTTTGAAAACTTAGGTGATAGATTACAAAATGCTTTAAATAAAATCAAAGGTTATGGAAAAATAACTGAAGATAATATCAGTGATGTCACAAGAGAAATTAGATTAGCTTTATTAGAAGCCGATGTTAACTATAAAGTGGTTAAAGAATTTGTAAATAATGTTAAAGAAAAAGCTTTAGGCGAAGAGGTAGCTAAATCTTTAAAACCAGGCGAAGTTTTCGTTAAAATTGTTAAAGATGAATTAGTAAATTTATTAGGTAAAGAAGATGAACCATTAATTGTTATTAAACCAATGACCATTTTAATGATGGCGGGTCTTCAAGGTAGTGGTAAAACTACTACTGTGGGCAAGCTCGCTTTATATTTAAGAAAAAAACTTGGACTTAAACCATTAATGGTGGCTTGTGATGTTTATCGTCCAGCGGCGATTGATCAGTTAAAACAATTAGGTAAAGAACTTAATATTGAGGTCTATAGTGAAGGTAAAAAAGATCCTGTGGAAATAGCGAGAAATGCTGTAGAGTATGCTAAAGAACATGGCTATAATTATGTTTTAATCGATACCGCCGGAAGACTTCATATCGATGAAGAGTTAATGGATGAACTTAAAAATATCAGTGCAGCGGTTAACCCTAATGAAATTATCTTAGTTGTCGATAGTATGACTGGACAAGATGCGGTTAATGTAATTGAAGGCTTTAATAATGCCTTATCTTTAACCGGAGCTATTTTAACCAAATTAGATGGTGATACTAAAGGGGGAGCGGCTTTATCAATTAGACATTTAACACATATTCCAATTAAATTTATCGGTGTTAGTGAAAAGATGGATGGTCTTGAAAAGTTCTATCCTGAACGAATGGCTAATCGTATCTTAGACATGGGCGATTTAATGGGTATGGCCGAAAAAGCTGAAGCCCTGCTTAATGACGAAGAAGCCTTAAAAGCGGCTGAAAAAATGCAAAAAGGAAAATTTGATTTAGAAGATTTTCTTACACAGTTAAATCAAATAAAAAAATTAGGTCCCCTTGAAAATTTGTTAAAATTAATTCCTGGGGCCAAGAAAATGGGACTTAATAATGTGAATATCGATCCTAAACAAATGGCTCATATCGAAGCGATTATTCTTTCGATGACTCCTAAAGAAAGACATAATCCCGATTTATTAAAAGCGAGTCGTAAAAAAAGAGTGGCCTTAGGTAGTGGCACTTCAGTTGAAGAGGTCAATCGTCTTTTAAAACAATTTGAACAAATGAAAATCATGATGAAAAGATTTAAAAATGGCAATATGAATTTACCATTTTAAGCACTTATTAATAAGGCTTTATTAATTTTAGCTAATGATCTTTTCATATCATGAAATATGCAAAATAATTATTGACAATAAAGGAACATGAATATTTTAAAATTTTCATGACATTAACATATTCATAAACAAAATTTCCTCATATTATATGTTAGATAGGGGGAAACACAATGTTTAGAAAAAATTGTTGTATGTTTGGTGGCAGAAATCAAATGCCTATGATGGATGATATGGACTGCTGTGACAGACAGCCAGAATGTCCTATTGTTGAACCAGTTATTAACAAATGCATTGAAAGAGAATTTTGCCATGAAGTAAAACACGTATGTCCTATTCATACACATGTTGTAAATCGTCACATTTACAATCATACATATACACCACAATATACATGCTCAGAAGAAGATCAAGTGGTTAATAATGACCCAGGTTGCTGCGCAAATTTTGCTAATAACAATTTTTAGAATAAAAACAGTTTTCAAACTGTTTTTTTCTTTTCGCAAAATGTGTTATAATTAAGGTCAAGGTGATAAGATGATATATATTACAGGAGACAAACATGGATATTACTGGTCTATTAAGCGTTTTTTGCAAAAAACAAAAACTAATTTAGATGATATTCTAATTATATTAGGTGATGCCGGTATTAATTATTATTTAAATAGTAATGATATTGATTTAAAAAAGGAATTAAATAATTTACCTATTACTTTTTTCTGCATTCATGGTAATCATGAAGAAAGACCTGAAAATATCGATAGTTATAAATTAAAAACATTTCATCATGGCCTCGTATATTTTGAAGAAGCCTATCCGAATATTTTATTTGCGAAAGATGCCGAAATATATGATTTTGATGGGAATCAAACTTTAGTCATTGGTGGGGCCTATAGTGTTGATAAATATTATAGAATAATGACAGGTAATAAGTGGTTTGAAAGTGAACAACCATCTTTAGAAGTCAAAGAAAAAGTTAGACAAGTATTAAACGAAAAAAATAATAAAATCGATGTTATTTTATCACATACATGTCCCTATAAATATTTACCAAGAGAAATGTTTATTGACAACATAGACCAAAAAGCCGTGGATAATAGTACCGAATATTTTCTAGATGAAATTGAAGAAACTACGGCTTATCAAAAGTGGTATTGTGGCCATTTTCACACTGATAAAGAAATAGATAATATAGAATTTATGTATCATAATATCAAGCCATTTACGTTAAAAAAAAGATGACTTTTATTAAAGTTAATATAAAAAACCTTAGTAAATAAGGTTTTGTTCTTAATCTTTTAATTGATTGTATACATCTTCAACATTCATTAGCTCGGTTTTATAAGAATATTTAGGTTCTAAATGAAGATGAAAGTGTTTTACTTCTTGAGGTAAACCATTGTTTTGAGTTAAAGTAAGACCTTCCGCACCTAATTTTTCTTTAAAAATAGTATCCATTTTTCGAGCTATTTCGAAAACATGCATTAAAACATCATTCGGAATATCAAACAAATCCGTGTAATGTTTTTTAGGGACAATTAAGGTATGTCCGTTAGTTACCGGATTGACATCTAAAAATACTTTAACTTTATCATCTTCATACAAAGTATATGAAGGGATATCACCATTAATAATTTTACAGAAAATACAGTCCATTTTATCACTCTCCATATTAAGTATAGCATATTTTAATTAAAAAAATAAGCTCTAAAGTCTTATCTTCTTAATTTTATTGAATGGATGTTTAAAGCTTCATTAATTGCTGCTTCTTCACCATTATCAATGCGTGCGCGTAGTTTTTGATAATATGCTAGTTTATTTTGATTAGCTGTTTTATAACGGGTAAGAATCATGCATTTAGCTAATTTTAAAGTCGCTATTTGGGCATTAACATCCGCAAATACTTGTTTACGTTCCATAACCAAAACCACCCTTCGTTTATATTATAGCACATTAAAAAGAGTTTTAGAACTCTTTTTTTCGGTGAATATCTGCGGAATATTCTATAATATTATGAGTAACTTTATCTAAAGTTATACAAAAATAATAAAAAAAGTGATAAAATACTTGTAGGTGATGCAAATGGACAGCTTAAAAATAGACAATTTAACAGTTACTATTGATAATAAAACCATTCTTGAAGATTTTAATTTAGAAGTTAAATCGGGTGAAATTCATGCAATCATGGGTCCTAATGGGACAGGAAAATCAACTTTGACGAAAGTTGTGATGGGCGATCCTAATTATAAAATTAAAAAAGGCCATATTTATTTTAATGATATAGATATTACTAAAATGAAGGTCGATGGAAGAGCGAGATTAGGACTTTTTTTAGGTATGCAAATGCCAATGGAAATCGAAGGCGTCAGTAATGCTGACTTTTTAAGAACGGCTTTAAGAAGTAAAGAAGATAATTTTAAATTATATAGTTTTATCAAAGAACTAGACGAAAATGTAACTAAATTAAAAATGGATAAAGAGATGATTCATCGCGGAATTAATGAAGGTTTTTCTGGTGGAGAAAGAAAGAAAAACGAAATTTTACAAATGCATATCTTAAAACCCAAAGTGGTTATGTTAGATGAAATTGATTCGGGATTAGACGTCGATAGTTTAAAACTAGTTGGTCAAAGTGTGATGGAATATTATCAAAAGCAAAAACCAGCTATTTTACTTATCACGCACTATCAAAGACTTTTAGATTATATTAAACCTGATTATGTTCACATTATGTCAGATGGTAAAATTATTAAAAGTGGGGACGCTAGCTTAGTTAAAATCATCGAAGAAGAAGGCTACGATAAAATTAAAGAATCTAGTGCGAGTGTTCGACATGAAAAATAAGATGATGAATAAAATAAATATAGTAGATGGAAATATTACTGAGATTTTAGACGATAGCGTTAAAATATCTAAGGCTAATACCATGACTGACATAGTGCAAATAGAAATTAATGTGTTAAAAGATACTGATTTAACCATCATATATCAGAATGCTCATAAAATGAAATTCGATATTACTATAAAAATGGCTAAAAATATTAGCTGTAATATTTATGAACTAAAGCTTCAAGGTAAATATAAAATAAGCTATAATTATGTTCTTAATGAAAATAGTTTAGTTAATATTTATAAAATCCATGATGTCGAAAAAATAAATGAAATGACAGTAATTCATTTAGCTGGCGAAAAGGCCAAATTAAATTATTTGTTAAAAACAATCAGTACCGATAAAGAAAAATATGATGTTATGGTCTATCACAAAGCGAAAAACACGATAAGTGAGATTATTAATAATGGGGTTAATATTAAAGAAGGTAGTTTAAAATTTGAAGTTTCGAGCTTTGTGCCTAAAAATAATATAGACTGCATACTCGCGCAAAACAACCGAATTATCAATTTAACTAATCATAAATGTGAAATTAGACCTAATTTGTTTATCGATGAAAATGATGTCATTGCCAGCCATAGTGCCCATATTGGCAAATGTAATGATGAAGAAATGTTTTATCTAATGAGTAGGGGAATAACCATGAAAGAAGCCGAAAATTTAATTATCAAAGGCTTTTTACTTAAAGGTCTTACGGAATATAAAGATGAATGGGAAAAAATTATAGATAAGTATTGGAGGTGAAACATGCATACTGAAGATTTCAATATATTAAAAACTGGGTTAATTTATTTTGACAATGGAGCCACAACTTTAAAACCGAAAATTTTAAGTGAAGCTATTAGTGATTACTACAATTATTATAGTTCCAATGCCCATCGTGGTGACTATGGAATTAGTTTAAAAGCTAGTCAAGCATATGAAAATACTAGAGTTTTAGTGCAAAAACTATTAAATGCTGAAAGCCCTAAACAAATTGCTTTTACTAGTGGCACGACCGATTCCATAAATAAAATTGTGTTTGGCTATTTTAAACAACATTTAAAAGCTGGTGATGAGGTTTTACTTACTAAAAGTGAGCATGCTTCGAATATTTTACCATGGTTTGAATTAAGTGATGATATTGGGATAAAAGTTAAATATATTGAATTAGATGAAAATCATCAAGTGACCATGGACAATGTCAAAAAAGCTATTACGCCAAATACTAAAGTTATTTCTATCGCCCATATTAGTAATGTAGTAGGTGATATTAGACCTCTTAAAGAAATCACTAATTATGCACATACTAAGGGCATTTTAGTTTTATGTGATGGAGCGCAAAGTGTTCCACATATGAAAGTAGATGTTAAAGATTTAGATATCGATTTTTTAACTTTTTCCGCGCATAAAATGTGTGGCCCAACTGGGGTTGGCATTATCTATGTTAAAGCTAATCATTTAAAAGAAATAAAACCGATTATCTTTGGTGGGGGCATGAATGCCGCTTTTGACAATAGTGGCAATCGGGAGTATAAAGAAATGCCCGATATGTTAGAAGCAGGTACGCCTAATATTGCTGGAGTTATTGGTTTTGGTTATGTTATTGAGTATTTACAAAATATAGGTTTTGAAAAAATTCATAATTATGAATTAGAACTGAAAAGTTATTTAATTAAACGTCTAAAAGAAATTAAAGAAATTGAAATATATAATGAATATAGTGAAAGCGGGATTGTGACAATTAATTATGATGATATTTTTCCGCAAGATTTATCTATTTATTTAGATAAATATAATATTTGTACCAGAGCGGGTAGTCACTGCGCTAAAATTTTAAAAGATGAACTTAAAATCAAAAACACCTGCCGCATTAGCTTATATTTTTATAATACCAAAGCCGAAATTGATAAATTAATAGGCGTCTTAAAAAATCCTAATATTAAAAAGGAAATCATCTAAATTAATAGATGATTTTTTTGAATGAAAATTTAGTTTTCGTTAAAGAGTTTAGACACCTTGGTTATTAAAATATTGGTTATTGGTATTTTGGTTTATCGGCAGAGTTCCACTAGTTGGAGTAGGGTTAATAGTTGCCGATCCATTTTGAGTGTTTATGGTTGGTTGACTAGTGAAAGTGGCATTTCCGTTATTTACTGGCATAACCAATGTCTCGGCTAAATTATTATCTGTAAGTGGTGGTTTTGGTTGGTTATCTATTGCTGGATTAATCTCATTTCGTTTGGCGGCTTTTTCTTCTTCCACTAGAGCTTGTTTAGTACTTTCAAGAGCACGTTTTAAGAAAATGTTGTTTCCTAGTTTATCATCGTCATCTAACGCAATTAACCTAATAATTTCTCCAAAAGTCGTTAAACCTTCGACAACTTTATTTAAACCATCTTGAAGTAATGAAACTACGCCTGAACCATAAACCATTTCTCTTAATCGTTCTTTAGAGACGTTTTCACTTAAAGCATCGCGGATTTGTTGATTAATAAGTAGTACTTCTTGAATAGCAATACGTCCTGAAAAACCGCTATGACAATGTTCACATCCTTTGGCATCCCATATTTCTTCAACATCTTTGTTTAAAGAAGCTTTAAAAATAGCTCTTTCATAATCGGTAGTTGGTCTTTTTGCTCGGCAATGGGGACATAATTTGCGCGCTAGTTTTTGAGAAATAATACCCTCTAAAGCTGAGGCCAATAAATATTTAGGAACATCCATATCGATAAGACGTTCAATGGTATTTAATGAATTGTTGGTGTGGACAGTTGATAACACTAAGTGTCCAGTGATTGAAGCACGAACGGCAATTTGTGCGGTTTCATTATCACGAATCTCTCCAATCATGATAATATTTGGGTCTTGACGTAAAATAGAACGTAAAGCTGAAGCAAAAGTTAAACCGATTTGACTATTAACTTGTACTTGATTTATCCCCGCAATATCCATTTCGATTGGGTCTTCAACTGTGATAATATTAGTGGTTGAAGTATTTAGACGTTGTAAAATCGAATAAACCGTAGTTGATTTACCCGAACCGGTAGCGCCAGTAACTAAAATAATTCCATTTGGTACAGAAATCATTTCTAATAGTTTTTGATAATTGTCTTCGCTAAAACCTAGTTCTTCGACACCCTCTAAACTCATCGAATAATCGAGAATACGAATAACGACTTTTTCCCCATTACTAACTGGTAATGCGGAAACACGTAAATCTAATTCTTTACCTTGAATAACCCCTTTAATCGCTCCATCCTGTGGGCGGCGTGATTCAGTGATATTCATTTTGGAAATAGTTTTAATACGCGTAATTAAATAGTCTTTATAAGTATTTGGAACTTCGGCATAATCTATTAAATCGCCATCAATACGAATGCGAATTAATAAGTGATTTTCATAAGGATCAAAGTGAATGTCTGAAGCTCCACGTCTAGCGGAGTCAGCTAAAATATCATTCACGATATCGACAATTGGGGTGTTTTGAAAATTAATTTGCTTTATCATATTTTTTCGCTCCCTTGTTATTCTTTTGTCAAAGTCTTTTTTTAAGACTAGCTTTTATTCTAAATATATTATATAATATATTTGAAATAATTACAATTTAAAAGGAGCATAAAAATGAAAAAAATGAATAATAAGGGTTTTTTATTAGTTGAAACTATCGTGGTCGCCACCTTTACGGTAACGGTTTTAGTGGCCTTATTTTTACAATTTAAAAATTTACTGGTCAATTATAATGATAGTTATAATTACAATACCGTTCAAGGGGTATATGATTTAGGAGCTTATAAAAAATGCATTCAAATTACCGAAACCAAAATTAAAACTTCGGATTCTAAACCTTATCAAGATGTGACTACTATAGGTAATGCGACTTGTAATAGAATTAAAACCGCTAGTCATTTTAAAACCATTATTTTAACTAATTCCGATTTAGGAACTTTAAAAGAATATATTAAAAATAATCCCGATACTGATCTTTCACAAGATATGCGAAATATGATTAAAAGTTTAAAAAACATCGATTATCAAGATAGATTAATTGCCGAATTTGAAGACGGCACATTTGCTTCCATTGCTTATGGAGTTAATAATAAATAGAAAGGGGCATTTAAATGAATAATAAAGGTTTTACAGTGGTGGAACTATTGTCTTCGTTTGTTTTAGTGATGATTATTGTGGTGTTCCTTTTTGAAATTGTTCTAGAATTAAGGAATGTGTATATTAATGAATCTGTAAGAACAGAAATTGTCAATAAAAATGCTATTTTAGCCACGGCCCTTAATCAAAAACTCGATAGTACCACTGATATCTCTAGTATTACCGCTTCCGTAAGTGGCACTAAGGTTAATGCGAATGGCCGCGTAATTATTTATCCAGAAAATACGACCTTATCTAATTTTAGTCGTGACTATAGTGAAGGCGTTTTTAGTGTTAATTTTAAAATTTCGAATCCTGAACTTGATAAAGATATGGAATTTAATTTTGTCTATTATCGCCCGCAGTCTAGTTAAAAAAATCAATCCATAAATCAAAACATAAAAACATTAAAATACCTGAAATAATACTATGTAAAATACGCGATAATAAAAAGGGTAAATATTTAATTTTCGTATCACTTAAAATACTAGTAATCTGTAAATGAACGCTGATTCCACCAAAAGATAAAATCATGACTGATAAAATGCATTTTAATTTTAACGGAATTGCTTCTAGACTGATATATTTTAATCCTTGAGTCATTTCAATTGAACCATTTAATAGACTTTGAAGGACACTATTTAAATTGATATTATTATCGATAATTGTCGTAATGATAAGACACATGGTCATAACTCCCAAGATAAGTAAGAGCGTATTAATACTATTAATAAGTGAGTTAGTGATAATTTTACCTAAGTCTTCCTGATTACTAATTCTTTTTTTATGAGCCTCAAAGATAGCCGTTTTTAAACTAATATGACTAGTTTCTTTCGCACTTGGATAATAATTTCGAAGTAAAAGACCGATAATAATATTACCAATATAATGACATAATAAAATTAAAACGCCAACTTCTTTATTATTTAAAAAAAGTAAGGCCACCGTTCCTAAAATAAATAGCGGGTTGGCAAAACAAGAAAAACAGAGGATTTTCGTCGCTTCGTTTTCATTTAAATCGTGGTTTAAATAAAGTTCTCTTGTGTATTTGGCATTAGCGGGATTGCCGGATATCAGGCTCATCACTAAAACAAAAGCGGCGGCACTTTTAATTTTAAATAATTTATTCATCAGAGGTTTTAATAAATTACCAATAAATTCGGTCATCCCACATTTGACCATGATTTCCGATAAAACAAAAAAAGGAAATAGAGAAGGGAAGATATTATTTTTAAAAATAGCTAAAGAAAAAGAAACAGAATCCATAATACTTTTAGATTCGGTGAGTATTTCTTTACATATAAAAAGCAGTAAAATGATAATCCCCAAGCTTAATCCTTTTTTCATAAGTTTCCCCTTTTTGTATATCCTGTTAATAGAAAGGACCAGAGTATGATTAATAAAGTATATGAAAAAGTAAAAGATTACATTAAAGAAAACTATAAAGTTCTATTAATATTTATAATGGCGCTTATGCTTGTTACGATTAGATTACCTTATTATATTTCCGCTCCGGGAGGAGTTATAAATACCAGTGAAAAAGTCAAAGTAGCTAATAATTTTAAAATGACCGGATCCCTTAATATGGCTTATGTTTCCGAGATTCAAGGGACAGTACCGCTTTTAATTTATGGTCTTTTAAATCCTAACTGGGATATTGCAAAAGAAGAAGAGGTAACGGTTGGCAGTGAGTCGATTGCAGATGAGATGTATCGTAATCAAATGTTGTTAGAAGAAGGAAATGACAATGCCGTTTTAGTGGCTTATGATAACTCTAATATCGATTATAAAATTTTAAATAACAAAGTTTTTGTGACTTATGTCGATGATTTAGCCAAAACAAATCTTAAAGTTGGCGATCAAATTATTAAAGTTAATGGGGTAAAAGTTACGGAAAAACAAGATTTATATGATGCGACCAAAGATAAAAAGCCTAATGACAAAGTAACGTTTACCATTTTACGAGACAAAAAAGAAAAAACCGCTAAAGCGACGCTTTTAAATGTCAATGGGGAAGCGAAAATCGGAGTCATTATTACGGAAGATGTTAAAATAAAATCCGATTATCATGTCGATTTAAAATTCGATGGTACGGAATCGGGTTCGTCTGGTGGTTTAATGCTTACGTTAACGATTTATAGTTATTTAAATAAAATTGATTTAACTAATGGTCAAAAAGTTGTGGGTACCGGAACGATTGAAAGAGATGGCACGGTTGGTGAAATTAGTGGTGTTAAATATAAATTAATGGGCGCAGTTAAAGAAAAAGCGGATATTTTCTTAGTACCACAAGGTGATAATTATGTGGAAGCTAGGGATCTTAAAAATGAAAAAGGTTACGATATTGATATTGTGCCATTAGAAACTTTTAAAGAAGCCTTAGCGTATTTAAAAAAATAAGCCATAGTTTAGCTATGGTTTTATTGTCAAATCAAGAAAAAAAGTCATAATTTATTGTTCTTTAAATATTATTTTGATATAATTATTTTAGAATAGAGGGGATAATTATGGCACGTGATATTACAAACGAAGACTTAGTCATTTTAGATAAATATTTTAAAGCGGCTAACTATATATCAGCTTGTCAGTTATATTTATTAGATAATCCATTATTAAAGGAACCATTATCTCGAAAACATCTAAAGAAAAAAATTGTTGGTCATTGGGGTACTGTTCCTGCCCAAAATTTTATTTATACCCATTTAAATAGGGTCATTAAAGAATATGATTTAGACATGATTTATATAAGTGGTCCTGGACATGGGGGCAATTTTTTACTGGCTAATACATATTTAGAAGGCACTTATAGTGAATTTTATCCTAATGTCGGTAATAATATAAATGGTTTAAAAAAATTATTTAAACAATTTTCTTTTCCTGGTGGGGTATCTAGTCATGCGGCTGCGGAAAACCCTGGTAGTATCCATGAAGGCGGAGAACTTGGCTATTCTTTAGCCCATGCTTTTGGTGCCGTGTTTGATAATCCCGATTTAATTGCGGCTTGTGTGATCGGTGATGGTGAAGCCGAAACCGGTCCTTTAGCTACATCTTGGCATTCTAACAAATTTTTAAATCCTAAAACTGATGGTGCTGTTTTGCCAATTTTAAATTTAAACGGTTACAAAATTAGTAATCCGACAGTTTTTTCCAGAATGACGAATAATGAATTAGGTAGTTATTTTTATGCCTTAGGCTATAAACCATATCTAGTTGAAGGTAGTGATCCAGCGATTATGCATAAATTAATGGCCCAGACAATGGATGCCGTCATTGGCGAAATTAAAAATATTCAAACTAAAATTAGAAAAGGCGAAAAAATAGAAAAAATTTTATGGCCAATGATTATTTTA
This sequence comes from uncultured Bacilli bacterium, assembly GCA_947589375.1. Classification (GTDB taxonomy): domain Bacteria; phylum Bacillota_I; class Bacilli_A; order RF39; family UBA660; genus Coprosoma. The sequence continues at coordinate 13,878 of CANQAO010000012.1, forward strand.
CGTACGCCTAAAGGTTGGACTTGTCCTAAAATAGTCGATGGAAAAAAAGTCGAAGGCACATTTAGAGCTCATCAAGTACCAATATCGATGGAAAAAGAGGAACATTTAAAATTATTAGAAGACTGGCTTAAAAGTTATCATCCTGAAGAACTCTTTAATGGTGATGGTTCTTTAAAAGAAGAGATTAAAAAATTTATTCCTAAAGGTAGTAAACGGATGGGCTCTTCACCTTATGTCAATGGTGGATTATTACTTAAAGATTTAATTTTACCAGATTTTAAAAATTATAAAGTCGATGTTAAAAAACCAGGCGAAGTTAAAGTTCAAGATATGGAGCAGTTAAGTGCTTATGTTAGAGACATTATCAAATTAAATCCACATAATTTTAGAACTTTTAGTCCAGATGAAGCTAAATCCAATAGACTTTATAAAATGTTTGAAGCATCAAGTCGTGACTGGCAGTCTGCAATTTTAGCTGGTGATGAAGAATTAAGTCCTAATGGCCGCATTATGGATTCATATCTTTCCGAGCACATGTGTGAAGGATGGCTTGAAGGCTATTTATTAACTGGTAGACATGGTTTCTTTACGAGTTATGAAGCCTTTATTAGAGTAGTGGATTCAATGGTTTCCCATCACGCTAAATGGCTTAAAGTATGTAATCAAATTTCTTGGCGAAGGAGCATTGCTTCCCTTAATTTAATTTTAACCTCGAATGTTTGGCAGCAAGATCACAATGGTTTTACCCATCAAGATCCGGGCTTTTTAGACCACATTGCCAACAAAAAAGCCGATGTCGTGAGAATGTATTTGCCACCTGATGCGAACTGTTTACTTTCGTGCTTTGACCACTGTATTAAAAGCCGTAATTATGTAAATGTTATTGTGGCATCCAAACATCCAAGTTATCAGTGGTTATCAATGACAGAAGCTATAGAACATTGTACTAAAGGTATTGGTATTTGGGACTTTGCGAGTAATGATAAAGATAATGATCCCGATATCATTATGGCTTGTTGTGGCGATACCCCAACTCTAGAAACTATTGCCGCGATTTCGATTTTACATAAAGAACTTCCTAATATAAAAATAAGGTGTATTAATATTGTTGATTTAATGAAATTAGAGTCACCAACAAAGCATCCACATGCTTTAAGTGATGAAGATTATGATTTATTATTTACCAAAGATAAACCAATTATTTTCAATTATCATGGTTATCCAACTTTAATCCATGAATTTACTTATTTAAGACATAATCGTAATATTTCGGTGCATGGTTATTTAGAAGAAGGCACTATAACCACCCCTTTTGATATGCGTGTTCAAAATGAAATTGATCGCTATCATTTAGTTATCGATGTCATTAAACATTTAAAAATTCAAGGTAGTAAAGAAATTTACTTAATGGAAAAAATGAAAAATAAAATTATTGAGCATAATGCCTATATTCGCGAATATGGTGAAGATATGCCCGAAGTTAAAAACTGGAAATGGGAAAGCTAATTTTAGCTTTCCTTTATTTTAATGCAATAGGAAAGTCATACAAAATTTTCAAGAAAAAATTAATAAAAAGTTAAAAGATTTAAGGATAAGAGTATGGGAATGTCCAAAATGTCATACAACACATGATAGAGATTATAATGCGATAGAAAACATATTATTCGAA
>CANQAO010000013.1 GCA_947589375.1 uncultured Bacilli bacterium
TTAGTTATTCTTATATCCCAATTTCTAGCCATACTAGCGGTTCCATCTATATTAAGGACACTAGTATATGCCGCATAACCAGCTATCATAAGCATAACTACTACACATAAACCTACTATCATAAAATTTCTTTTAGTCTTTTGAGTCATATTTTTACTCCTTTATTTTTGTGTAACAGCACTATTTTCTATATTTTTTTCCTATTTTAAGTATATCGCAATTACCATCAAAAGTAAATGTTTTAAATAAAAGTTCATAAGTTTTAATGAAATATATTAAAGGGTAAAAATTGGCATTTTAAAAAGGACAATCAATTTAATTGTCCTTTTATATATTCATATATTTCTTTGCCTATTTCTTCGATAGACCTTATACTATTATTAAAAGTGCATTCTATAGTTTTAAAGTCATATCTACTAGCAATTTCCAAGTAAGCATTTTCTGCATGTTTTAAATGATTAATATCCTTTTCATGGGCGTCAGGAACTTCTTTTCTCTTTTGTTTTAACATCGACGTATTTTCCGTAGGCATGTGTAGAAAAAGAGCTATATCGGGTTTTGGCAATTCCATTAAATCAAACTCTAACTTTTCTAACCACGCATACATATCTAGACGTTTTTGCTTATCTTCAATTTTACCACCTTGATGCGCCATATTAGAGTAAATATAACGATCTAAAATCACATTAATTCCATTATCTAACAATTCCGTAATTTGTGCGATATTATATTTACGATCAGCGGTATAATAAAGCGCGGCTACTTTTGGATCGACATTAGTTGCACCTTCTTTAAAATAACTTGTACCAATATGAGGCTTACCTAAATAAGCACCCCCAATTATTTTACCCGTTGGTGAATCATAAGCTGGGAAACTAAAGTGATCGACTTTAATATTGTCGGCTTGTAATTTTTGAATAAGTAAATTGGTCTGTGTTTCTTTGCCTGAACAATCAGTACCTTCAATGACGATTAATTTTCCTTTATTCATCTTATTTCCTTTTGTATAAAACATGCTTATATCTAATACCGGTTTTTTCGTCTTGATGCGTTTGCAGTTCTTCTCTTAAATAATCGTCTTTGTTAAAACGTGGAAAATAAACATCAGCTTCATAGTCTTCAGCTTCAATTTCTGTCAAATATAATTTGTTTGCATATACTAGTAACTCTTCATAAATAGAAGCCCCACCGATATCAAAGATCTCTTCCTCACTGTTTTGATAAGCTTTTTTAAAATCACTAATAGTGTGATAGACCTCAACTTCCTCTGGAAATTCTATTCTTTTGCGTGTCAAAATGAGATGTTTTCTGCCTTCTAAAAGTTTAGGCAATGAATCAAATGTTTTTCGGCCCATGATAATTTTATGACCCCATGTCATGTCTTTAAAAAATTTCATGTCATCCTTAAAACGCCAAATCAAATCACCATTTTTCCCTAACTCATCATTTTTACCCACAGCCGCAATAATTGATAATTTCATTTTTTCACCTCCTACCTTGTAATTGGAAAATTAATTTTTCCATGATGTCTATAGTTTAACACTTTAACATCCTTACATTCCTTTGAATTATCAAAGTCATAAAAATCATTTACATCAGGATTAAGCCATAACTCTGGAGCTTCATAATCTTCTAACTCTTCGCCTCTTCTAATTTGTTCCTTAATTCCCTCTATTTGATTAACATAAATATGAGCATCCTTAATACTCCAGTCTAAGGTTCCGGGTTTTAAACCCACTATCTTAGCTAACATGCAAAGTAAAACTGCATACTGCGTCACATTAAATGGTAAACCTAAAGGTACATCACAGCTCCGCTGATGAACTAAAGCATTTAACTTCCCATCCGTCACATCCCATTCACTTGACCAAACACAAGAAGGCAAAACAGCCGTATCTAAATAATCATCTTGCCATAAACTAATGACTCGTCTTCGATCACTAGGATTATTTTTTAAACTTTCGATTAATTTATCAGTTAACTTAAATTTATTAACAATGTAGCCATAAGCCGTGCCGATGGTATGGGCATACTCTGGGCCAAAATATTTAGTTACTTGCTCATTTTTAAAACTACCATCTTCTTTTAAAACTCTTTGATTAGCTTGCCATAGCCCATTTTCATCAATTTCCCATTCATCCCAAATGTGCACGTTTCTTGCTTGCAGCCATCTAACATCATTACTTTGAGCTTGATAAATCCAAAGCATTTCTAAAATAGCTTGCCTAAAGAAAAGTTCTTTAGTCGTTAACACGGGAAATTCCTCTTCAAAATCAAAATGAAAATAATGCGTAGGTACTTTAATAGCACAAGTGCCCGTACGATTTTGAACAAGGGTTCCTTCTTTTAAAATTTTTCGGCATAGCCCCAAATATTCTTTATCCCATTTAGACATCTTACTCCCCCTGACTATTTACACCTTAAGTATAGCAAATTCCATCATTTTAGTAAATCATTTTCTAAAAAATTCACTAATATTTCATTTGATAAATATAAATACTTAGGGTTTATAAAAATATATTCATCGTTTTCTTTTAAAAGACTTTGATTTAATAATTCTTTGACCACTTTTATATCTTGAAGATTTAGGCCGTATTTCTCTTTAAATATATTTTTATTAATACCTTTTAATTTGCGCAAGCCTAAAATAAATTCATTTTGAATAGTTTCCAGTCTAGTTAATTTATGTCTTTCTTTGTTAAAAGTTCCATTTAAATATTTCGTTAAATTGTTTTCGTTTTCGTATCTTTCATCATTTAAATAACCTGAAGCGCCTAAACCAAAGCCATAATAATGATCATTATTCCAGTAAGTTAAATTATGTTTAGATTCAAAACCTTTTTTGGCATAATTACTAATTTCATAATGAATATAGCCATGTTTTTTTAACGTGTTTTCAATGTAATGTTCATTTACCGTACTATCATCTAAAAGTTTATAACCATTAATATATAATTTAGTATGCTTCTCCAAAATTAAACTATAGGCTGAAATATGCGGAATATCTAAAGCAAGCAGTTTTTGAATATCATTTTTTAAAATGTCTAAATTTTCTTCATTAAACCCATACATTAAATCGATATTAATATTTTTAAAATATTTTTTTACTAAAAGAAGATTATTGATATTTATTTTTTTACGGCCTAATAAGGTTAAAATTTTATCATCAAACGACTGCACACCAATACTTAAACGATTTATTTTATCTTTTAAAAATTCACATTTTTCGAAAGTTAAATCCTCGGGATTAGCTTCCAAAGTAATTTCCGCCTCTTTATTTAAATTAAATATTTTTAAAATTTGAAATAATTTGTCTAATTCTTCCAAGGTAAGGGTACTTGGCGTTCCGCCACCAATATAAAGGGTATCAATGATCTCACCATGATAATTTTCTTCTATTTCAATTTTTAAGGCTTTTAAATAATCATCGATCCAGTTTTTATTTTTGATGACTTTTGCAAAATCACAATAAGTACAAATCGAAGCACAAAAAGGAATATGGATATATACAGCTTTGACCATTATTCCTCTTCCATACTTAAAACCGCTAAGAAAGCTTCACTGGGAACTTCAACTCTACCAATCATCTTCATTTTCTTCTTACCTTCTTTTTGCTTTTCTAATAATTTTCTTTTTCTAGAAACATCACCACCATAACATTTCGCTAAAACGTTTTTACGCATAGCTTTAATATCAGCTCTGGCAATAGCTTTAGACCCAATCACAGCTTGAATCGGAACTTCAAACATCTGTCTTGGAATTTGTTTGCGTAGTGCTTCGACAATGGCTTTACCTCTTTTATAAGCAAAGTCTTTATGGACAATAATACTTAAAGCATCGACGATTTCACCATTTAATAAAATATCCATTTTGACTAAATTACTATCTTTATAACCAATTAAATCATAATCCAAAGAGGCATAGCCTCTAGTGACACCTTTTAATTTATCAAAAAAGTCATAGACAATTTCGGAAAGCGGAATTTCATAGTGGATATTAACTCGTGTTTTATCTAAATAATCCATATTAACATAACTGCCTCGTTTATTTTGGCATAACTCCATCACCGGTCCAATATAATCATTAGGAACTAAAATATTAGTTTTAATATAAGGTTCTTCGATTTTTAAAATATTTTGTCTTTCAGGCATTTTTACTGGATTATCAACATCGATAATAGTTTTATCGGTTTTGGTCACTTTATAAATTACTGATGGACTGGTAGCAATTAATTCAATACCAAATTCTCGCCTAATACGTTCTAAGGTAATATCCATGTGAAGTAAACCCAAGAAACCTGTTCTAAAACCAAAGCCTAAAGCTTTTGAGGTTTCTGGTTCAAAGTCTAAAGCGGCATCATTTAATTTTAATTTATCTAAAGCCTCTCTTAAATCGGGATATTTACTAGACTCTAAAGGATATAGACCACAAAAAACCATTGGTTTCATTGGTTTATAACCAGGTAGGCTTTTTTCAGCAGGATTACTTTCTAAAGTAATGGTATCTCCGACTTTAATATCACGAACACTTTTGATACTACCGCTTATGTAACCAACTTCACCCGCTTCTAAAACATCTTTTAACTTTTCTTTGGGCGTATATACACCCAGTTCTATGGCTTCATGCACTGCTCCAGTGGCCATCATTTTTATTTTATCTTTAACTTTAAGTTTACCACTTACAATTCGCACTAACGTAATGACCCCTTTATAGGGATCAAAATGACTATCGAAAACTAAAGCTTTTAATTTATCGTGAACATTTCCTTTAGGAGCTGGCACTCTTTGAATAATCGCTTCAACTAATTCTTTAATGCCTTCGCCCGTTTTGGCACTAGTTAAAATAATTTCCTCTTCAGTAAATCCAAAAGTATCGATTAATTCCTTTTTGACTTTCGGTACATCCGCATTGGGCAAATCTATTTTATTAATAACGGGTATAATAGCTAAATCATTTTCCAAAGCAAGATAAACATTAGCAAGTGTTTGGGCTTCTATTCCTTGCGCCGCATCCACGACTAAAATAGCTCCTTCACAGGCCGCTAAACTGCGTGACACTTCATATGAAAAATCCACGTGCCCTGGCGTGTCGATAAGATGTAAGGTATATTTTCCATATTGTAGTTGCACAGCATTTAATTTAATCGTAATACCTCTTTCTCTTTCCAAATCCATATTATCTAAAAGTTGACTTTGCATTTCTCTTTCAGAAATAGCTCCGGTTAACTCTAAAATCCGATCAGCAATGGTACTTTTGCCATGATCAATATGGGCAATTATAGAAAAATTTCTAATGTTTTCTTGTTCCATTTGTTTTGTCGAGTAGACAGGTCTCGACTACACCTCTCTTTCTTTCCTTAAGTGAAAGGCTTGTCTCACTGCCCCTCACAGAACCGCACGTGACCTATTTAGGCATACGGCTCTTCGAATAATCTTTAAATATTCCATCCCCATATATCTTTATATATTTTGGGTTTGACTATGGGTACTCTTTCTAGTATTTTATTAAATGTCTTTAATGTTATTCTCCTTTGACTTCTCCTAAACATGTTATTTCTAAATATGTATATTGTATGGTTGTATATTTTGTATAGTTCGTCTATCATTCCATTAATTCCATAGTATGCATATATCCCTACTAATTTCTTATTTAGCTGTTTTATTATTTCTAAGAAACTCGTAGTGTTTCGTTGCTCCTTAATCCATTTTGATATGCTTTGAAACTTCTGTTTTCTCTTCTTCTTTGCTATCTTATGCCCTACTATGTATTTACCCGTTCTTGTTGTTCCATTGTAATGTGTAAAACCTAGAAAATCAAAAGTCTCTTTTGTTCCTTTAAATCTACCAAATGGTATTATCTTGGTTTTGTCTTGTTCCATTTCAAGACCAAACTTTGCTAATCTGTTTATCAATGCTTGGTATACTACTTTGGCTTCATTTTCATATTGAAACATTATGATGAAATCGTCCGCATACCTCACAAGGTATGCTTCTCCTTTTAGTTTGGGTTTTATTCTTTTCTCAAAATACAAGTCTAATACATAGTGTAGGTACACATTTGCCAGTATTGGCGATATTAGTCCGCCTTGTGGAGTTCCTTTTGTGGTTTTATGATATTTCATATCTTCCATATATCCGCTGATTAGAAATCTATTTATGTATCTTAGAAAGACTTTATCTTTTATATCGTGTTCTAGAAATTTTAAGAGCCACTTGTGGTCGACATTATCAAAGAAGCCTTTTATATCACAATCTAATATATAGTTTACTTTCTTTGTCATTATGGTTTGATTGATTTCTCTAATCGCTCCATAGACATTACTCTATTTCTTCACTACTATGAACTAATCCGACTACTTATATGCCTTTTGAGTATCTTGGGTTAACCATGTCCTTGTATACTCATTACCTCTTACTAACCAGTGTATTAAACCTTATAGACTTAGGAGCATATAAGTCCTCCCAGGTATGCATGTGATAACTATGTAAAACTCGCCATGCTCGATAGACCCCGACGGATTTCTCATAATATCTCGCTTATCGATATTACCGATGTTGCATGCTGACTAGGTGACGCCATCTGCATCCGCTTATTTATTTTTAACGAGGCTCAATCACTTCACGCTTTCGCATTACGGCTCGAATTCTTGCTTGTCTACGCTTAAACCTTATCTCACGACTTCGGCTCCAAGACTAGCTAATGGCTCTTTGCTAGAGATTACCATGTCGGCTTCCTACCGACTATATCACATGCACCGAACTGGTGCACCACCATTATCATTATAACAAAAAAGAGCAGAAAAAAACAGCTATTTAGCTGTTTCTGGTTTTCTAATACATTTCATGGTAGATTTTTTCTCCATATTACAAATAACATCACCATACACGATATTATATGCACTTACTACGGCATTTTCATCAATGGTAATACTGCCACTACTAGGTAATTTTTCCATACTGCCCATAAATTGATTACGTTCAATTACTTTAGCATTTTCATATAAGTTATATGTTCCATTTTTATTAAATTCTACAGTAAAAGGGAAACCAACTTCTCTAGTCATACTAAGTTTACTATACATGACATTAATTTCTTCAGCTAAATTAGTAGCTTTCGTGGTTGTACTAGAAATTCTAACTTCATAAATAATTTTTTCAACAATAGGCGCAAGAAAAATAGCAATAATACCAATCAAAACAATAACAATGACATTTTCCCAAATTGTTCTGCCGCTATTCCCCATATTTATTCTACTTTCCTTATTTTAATGACTTAAATCTCGGCATCTTTGGCAGCACAATCATTTAATTCTTTTGTGTCGCAGTTCATTTCAATGCCATCTTTTGTCGTGCAGTAATAATCACCGAATTTTAAATTACAGCAAGATAATTTACCATTTGTATGCATGATTACTTTACCACCAATTGGTTTATCGCCACTAAATTTAATCTCGGCCCCACTTTCAACAACTCTAGGTGTAGAATCTTTGGAAAAATTCACCTCAACTGGTAAAGCTACAGTAGCTCCAGTGTTTGATTGTTCCTCAGTATAAGCATACTCCACCGCTTTCATAATTCCCCAAGCTTTATCCTTAGCCGCATCTCTTCTAGCATTATTAATTACGTTTAAAACTGTTGGAGTTGTAATTAATGCGATAATCGCTAAAATAATGATAACCGCCAATAATTCTAATAACGTAAAACCTTTCTTATTCATACATATCCTCCTTATTCTCAAATGCTATATTTAATATATCATAATTATGATAAAAATGCAATCAATATTTAAGATATTGTCAATTTTTAATTTTCATTCAACCTTTTTTCGATATTAGCTAGTTCAATTTTTTCTTTTTCTAATTGCGCTTTTTCATTGTCGACGATTTCTTTAGGGGCTTTATTAACATAATTGGGATTCGCTAAAAGTTTCTCTCTGCGTGGAATAGATAAAAGTAAACGTTCTTTTTCATTAATTAATTTTTCCCATTCTAAAGCTTTATACGCACTATTATCATAGTATAATTTAACCTCATCATTTTGGAAATTCATACTAGTGACATCTTTTTTAGTGCCGACCTCTGTTAATTTTAAAAGTCGATCTAAAACTTCTTTATTGGCTTTTAAAATCGCATTATCATAAACTAATGCTACATCTTTAACGTTATTAGTTAATTTAAATCTTCTAATTTTAGTAATAAGCTCAATCATATCTTCCATATCTTTAGCTTCTTTAAAATTAAAGTCTTTATTTACTTCTGGATATTTTGAAAGCATAATTGATTCTAAAGTGTCTGGTAATTTGGTATAAATTTCTTCCGTTACAAATGGCATAAATGGATGTAACATTTGTAAAATAGCTTTTAAAGTATAAATTAAAACCGATTTTGAAGTATCATTCATGTTAATTTTCGAAAGTTCAATATACCAATCACAAAAATCATTCCAAATAAAACTATATAAAGTGGACCCAACAATATTAAACTCATATTTTTCCATATGTTTTGTCACATTTTTAATCGTCGCATTTAATTTGTTTAAAATCCATTTGTCATAAATAGTTAAATTATCAAAAGTTTCATGATAACCTTCAGTATTCATTAAAACATATCTTGAAGCATTCCATAATTTGTTGATAAAATTCCAAGTTGATTTGATTTTATCCATATCAAATTTAATATCGGTACCACTAGCCGCCGTGGTTGATAAATAAAATCTTAAAGCATCGGCGCCATATTCTTCGATAACATCCATCGGATCAATACCATTACCTAAAGATTTACTAAATTTTCGTCCTTGTTTATCGCGAATAAGTCCATGGATAAGACAATCTTTAAAAGGCCTTTTATCCGTGAATTCTAAACCTTGAAAGACCATCCGATTAACCCAAAATGGAATAATGTCATAACCTGTCACTAAAACATTATTGGGATAATACCTTTCCATAAGATTAGTATTTTCCGGCCAGCCTAAGGTACTAAAAGGCCATAACGCTGATGAAAACCAAGTATCTAAAACATCTTCATCTTGAACCCAGCCATCACCTTGAGGGGCTTCTTTACCAACATAGACCTCATCGTCTTTATACCACGCTGGAATTCGGTGACCCCACCATAACTGTCTAGAAATACACCAGTCGTAAGTAATTTCCATCCAATGTTTCATCGTTTTTTCATATCTAGCTGGTACAAAATTAACTTTAGCATCTTTGTCTTTTTGAACTTCTAACACTCTATCAGCTAGTGGGCGCATCTTTACAAACCATTGTTTTGATAAATATGGTTCTACCGCCGTATGACTTCTTTCCGAATGGCCTACTGAATGGATAAGTTCTTCTACTTTAATTAAAATACCTTCTTCTTTTAAATCTTTTACTAATTGCTCACGGCATTCAAAACGATTTAATCCAGCATATTTACCACATTTCTCATTCATTGTAGCATCTTTATTCATGATGATAATTTTTTCTAAATTATGTCTTTCGCCGACTTCAAAGTCGTTAGGATCATGGGCCGGAGTTATTTTAACAACCCCGGTGCCTTTTTCCATATCCGCATGTTCATCAGCAATAATGGGAATTGGTTTATTTAAAACTGGTAAAATAGCATTTTTACCAATATACTTTTGATATCTTTTATCTTTCGCATTAACCGCAACCGCCGTATCTCCAAATAAAGTTTCGGGTCTCGTCGTCGCAACATCTAAATATTCATCTGTACCTTCAATAAAGTATTTTAAATGATAAAAAGCTCCCGGCTCATCTTGATAAATAACCTCTTCATTAGATAAAGCCGTCATCTGCACAGGATCCCAGTTGATAATACGCTCGCCTCGATAAATTAAACCTTTGTTATATAAAGTGATAAAAACATGTTTAACCGCTTCGGATAAACCTTCATCTAAAGTAAATCTTTCTTTGGTATAGTCTAAAGCTAAACCTAAAGTCGCCCATTGTTTATGAATATTATCGGCATATTCTTCTTTCCACTTCCATGCCGCTTTAAGCCACTCTTCTCTATCCATTTCCCGGGGATTAATCCCTTCTTCACGCAGTCTTTTATCAACTTTTGATTGTGTCGCAATTCCCGCATGATCCATACCAGGAAGCCATAAAGCATCATAACCTTGCATTTTCTTAAAACGGATTAAAATGTCTTGAAGAGTTGTATCCCAAGCATGGCCTAAATGCAGTTTACCGGTGACATTAGGTGGGGGAATAACAATCGCATAAGGTTTTAATGAAGTATCCCCACTTTCAAAATAGCCTTTATTTTTCCAAGTTTCATACTTCCCTTTTTCAACTTCTAAATGATTGTATTTTTTATCTAGCATCTTTTTCCCTCTTTTCTATATAGGTATCAATATTCGTTTTGATTTTTGCAAATTGTTGTTGTAATTCCTTATTGGGATATAAATCCATGATTTGCATAATATATTTTTCTTTTTTAATAAGCTTTAAACTAGAAAGAAAATTAATATCAAAAACAAAACTTAAATGAAGTGCGATATTATCGGCATCAGTTTTTAAATTAGTATGTAAAACTTGCTTCTGATGATTAATTTGTTCCATTACTTTATCTGAAATTAAAGAATTATCATTATAGGTAATTAATTTATCTAAGGCATCTAAATATAAAATATCAATTTTATCGGCATCACGAACTATTTCACATATTAATTTACTTCGATCACTAATGCCATCTAAATTATACTTATTGTGATACTTAACAGCTTCGAAAACTGTCTTTTCATAGTCTTTATCGATAAAAACCTTTTCTTTTAAAATTTCATAACCTAAATCACCATGATCGATACTATCTTTATCAGCATAAGTGTGATACTTTTTAAATTGTTCAAAACGGCCAATATCATGAAATAGTCCCGCTAGTTTAGCCATATTTTGATTATTAAAATCTAAATTTAAGGCTTGGGCAATTTGGGCACATAAATGGGCAACTCTTAATGTATGGTTAATTTTAAGTAAAATTGGTTTCCCTAAATATTTGTAATTTTCGGTATAATCTAGAAATTCTTTTACAGCTTTATCAAACATGTAAACCCTCCTTCAAAAGAAAAACGCCCTTACTATAAGGACGTCTATTACGTGGTACCACCTTAATTTATAAGCCTTGCTTACCTTAAATCGTTAACGCCGATTTAGCGAAATATCCTACTTGTTTCAGATATTTAGCTCCCAAGCTACCTTCAAATAGTCTTCATTAAGGAAAACTTTCAGCGATTATTTTCCCTCTCTTTTAATTACTAACTACTTTACTCCTCTTGTTCTAAGCCATTAAATTCATTATACTATTTTTAATTTTATTGTCAACTTTCTAACCTATAAAGGACTTTATTAATTTCATAATTATTTTCATCATCACTCGCACTTATAGCTTTTTTATAGACGATAAAATTGTGCATGTTCCCACTAAAGCTAACTGGTTGTAAGGCCACAGCCTGTTCATTACCATTTTCTGTATAAATGTTAGTGCGCGCTGTATCAAAAGGATTTTGTCCAATTGTTAAAGTCTGACTAGCTTGACTAAACTGCATGCCATGTTTAGGTTCGGTATGACCAACCATTTTACCATTAATATAAACCGTGATATTTTTGCCACTAATCATGGTAACTGTTAATTGAATATATTTTCCAAAGATAAAATCATCATTCATATTAACACTAACGCATTCTGGGTTGGGTCTTTGACTAGTAGGCATAGTTGAGCCAAATGGTCTTTCATCATTACTCCTTAATTTATGATACTCACTATTATCATAACAAAAATTAACAGCATCTATTCGGTTTGAACTTTCAGAAAGTGATGGCATCGGACCAATATTAGCAAAAATACCGCCATTTAAATTCCAAAGACCAATAACCTCGTTACCACTATTTTTACTAGGGACACGAATAACTGTCGATATAGTAATACCATTATCACTACTATAATTAGCATCGGCTACATTAGCTGTAATCGCTCCATTAGCAAAACTGATACTGCGTTCGTTATTATCATAAGTAATTCCCCCACTTTTATTACCATGATGATTATTGCCCGTCAAATCATACCATATATTACCACGAAATGGTTGATCACTATCATATAAAGCGACAATATCTTGTCTTTCAGCATATGGCGTTTGAATTTTTAATAAAGCTTGTTCTTTCATTTTATCCATCGCCAGTTTACGATTGCCTAAAACAGCTAACGTACCCATCGTAACTACTAAAAACAAGGCTAACATACCATATAAAAGAGCCGAACTAATAAAGCCATTTTTTTTCATAAGGCCCCTCCTATCTTTTATTATTATACAATATATATATTTAGAAAACAAGTTATTTTATCGGAAAAAAATAGACCTTTATCATGTTCTAGGTCTATTTTCCCACATAAAATACATTAGGTGATTTATATGCGAGGATATTGGTTTGGTCGCGGTAAATGGTGTATTTTAGGTTTAATTTGTCTAGTTTTAATTTTTTATCAAATTGTCATTACCTTATTTATCGTGACTAGATTTAATGTTTTTCTATTGTTTCTTTTTGCTATTTTTGGGTTCTTTTGTTTTCTCAAGCTGTTTTGGTGGTAAGCCTAATAGTTTTATACATAATATCAATTTCATGGCTTATCTTTTTACACATTTCTAGTTCGCTACCTTTAAATTCAATTAAAGGTGGCATACTAATAAGCGTAATTAAAAGTTTTTTTTCATCATCCGTTAAGGGATAACTATTTTCATATTCTTTTAAAATATCACCAAAATCAAAATCTAAAGCGTGATTGCGATAAAGTTTATATAAATCAAAAACCGGACTACCAATTTTAGCTTTATCCCAGCTTACCAAAAAGGAACTTTCATTGCGAATAAAATGGTCGAGTTTTAAGTTATTATGTAAGACGACATCTCGTCTTTTTCTTTTGTCTTTAACTAAATCATGCCATGTTTCCAAATTCTCTTTACAGGCATCAATACTATCATACATCACATTAATATTGCGTGCCAGTAAATACTCACTAGGACTCATAAAAACTTTGCTTTCAATTAAGGTAATAATATCTGTATAGTAACCGTATAGATAGTTTAAATTAGCATCAATGTCTTCGTAAATCTCTTCATAATAATTAGGTTCAACCTCTTTATAATGCGTAGTTTTGCTGTGTAAAAGCGCTACTAAGGTAATTAAATCGAGAATTTGTCTTTCTTTTGGAATGTCAAAACTAGACACATATTCGGTAATTTGATATTCATCATTATGAATGTCATTGATAAACTTTGGCATATAGTCAAAATTTCGAGATTTTAAATAATCCAAAATTTTCAGATTCACTTTTTGATCTTTAAAAACATATTTGCCTTCATTAGTGGTGGCGATACTAACATTACCAACATTTTGGTATCTAGTAGGTACTAAAGAATAATTTTTTAAAGCTTCATTAATTTTCATTCGTCGGAATAATTAATTTATCGCCAATTTTCACTTCGGCTAAATCATTATAGATATTTAAATCTTCTTGCGTAACACCATAGTCATTGGCAATCGATTCAAGCGTATCGTTTTCAGTAACAATATGGATTTTATAAATAACATAACTTTCATTTTCATCTAAATCATCAAATAATGATTTTACATTGACATTTCGCTCTTCATTGGTTTCTTCTTTAGGCTCTTCTGATGTTGACTCTTCCCTTACCTCTTCTATAGGTTCTTTAATATCGTTTTCCATGATAACCTCCTTTTCTTTTTCAAAGATTCCGTCAATAGCTAATTCAATATTGACCGCTAAAGTACGGTTATTTATAACTTCGTAATAAAAATCACTAATGTCTACAGTCGCATCACGAGTATCGTATTTTTTATCAATATTGATATTAAATGGTAATTCATATTCAAAAACATCCAAATTAGGGCTAGTGTCGGTCATTTTATAATCACCACTGATAATAAATTTTCCGGTGATGATATTATCATCAAACTCCTCTAATTCATGTTCAAGCGATATACTATTAATCAAGGCCACATTAGTGTCAAAATTAATATCTTGTTTAAATGGAACTATTTTTTGCATGTAATCCCCTCCTAAATAATTATATTAATTTTATTGATTTATATGTTTATTCTTGTAATTCTTTTTCTAAAGAAACTATTTTATATCCTTTGCTTTTAATATAATCGATAATTGGGGTAATTTCATTATTTAACTTAAAACTCGTGTCTATCGAAATTAAGGCCCCATTTTTAAGGGCTTTTTTGACTTTAAAATATGGTCTATCTTTGATTACTATGGTGGGGATAATCGTATACGATTTTTGTTTTTGACAGATATCTAAAATTTTTTTATTTTTTATTTTAGTATAACAATAATTGTTGTGTTGACCTGCATTTAAAATAACAGTTTTCAGCCATATAAAATCAGGATGATTATAATCTTCATTTTTACTGAGATTGCCAATAGTATGTCCTGCTTTAATTAAATTAGCAACTAAAAGATAATTTTTTTCTAAAAAATCACTTTCAATAAAAAAAGTACCTGTCACTTTTTCTTTTTTTAGCACCCTAATAATTTTATTTAAGTTATGATTATCAGTAACTTTAAAAATTAAAGCTACTTTTTTGGCCTTTTTATTACCACTGATTATATATTTATCTTGGTTTTCTTTTAATTCATCTTTGATTTTAATGTCTTTATATTTAATCATTTTCTCATCAAAATAACCTATTTCGCGCATGGCATTATAACTTTTATTAATATCAACTTCTTGGCCGTTTATCCCTGGAATAATTGTCTCTTTAGTCATAATTGGTAAAACGGCCTCTTTTTTATAATTAGGGGCTTTAAGTTTTATTTCGTTTAATAAATCATCACTTAACTTAGCTACTGTATCCACTTCTTTAGAATACCAAAAACTACCCACCAGCAAAGTAATGATCCCTAAAATCTGAAAGCCTTGCTTCATAATCTCACCTAAGAAATTATATGACTTCTTCACTATTTTCATGCTCATTCATATGATAATATGAAAGGGGGATCAACATGGGACCATATGCGAATATGTATAGACAACCGATGAATTTTGGCAGACCTAATTACAATAGACCTGGAAATAATAGATTAGTTGGTGGTGGATTTTTAGGACCATTTTTATTAGGTGGACTAACTGGTGGTTTAGTAGCACCATTCTTCTATGGTGGTGGTTACGGTTATGGTAGACCAAATAATTATTACCCTGGATATTACTACCCTCCATACTATAGACCATATTAAAATCTGGAAAAATTCCAGATTTTTTGTTGGTTTAAATGCTTAAAAAGAAAACTCTATTTCAAGTTTTCTATTTCGGCTTTAGATAAATTAGTATATTTGATTATTGTATCAATATCTACTTTATCTTTTTTCATGTTTAAAGCTATTTCTATGTTTCTTTTGTTTTCGCCTTTCATAGTCGCTTCAGCCATTAATGTATTGTGAAG
>CANQAO010000014.1 GCA_947589375.1 uncultured Bacilli bacterium
GGATTTGGTTTACGAAAAAAGCACCTAGCTATATTTAGCTAAGTGCTTACCAACCTTAGGTAAGCACTGACAGATATCAGTGTTTCCCTTCTTTTTAAATATATCATATTTATTTAAAATTTGCAAATGTTTTTTTTGTAGTCATTACTATGATACTATTAAATTAATTACTTGTTTTAAACAATCTTACTTTGTTTGAATTAAAATATGAGGATTTTGCTTTTCATCTAAAAAATTTAAAATTTTAATAATATCTTGTTTCTCGGCAGCGATGCATCCATATGTATAGTCTTTGTTTTTTATATGCATAAAAATTGCGGAACCATTATTTTTAATAAATTTTTCAGTATTATATTCAATTACAATTCCTAATTCATAATTTTTAGGATAATCTATTAGATGTTCTGCGCTCTTCCATTCTTTTTTATCACTATTAACAATATAAGAATAATTATCAGGTATATTCCCATTTATTTCCACCCATTTATTGTAAAATTTAGAGTCTACATCATCAACCCAATAACTATTATCGGTTATTTTAATATATGGATAATCTATATTTAAATTATTAATTCCAAAGGCAACACCTAATTTAAATAAACCTAAAGGCGTTTTCATATCGCCTTCTTTTTTATTATTTACGGCACCTTTTTTTCCAATACAAACATTGTTAATTGTATCTACAATTTGCCATTTGCCCGACCACTGCCATAGTTCAATGATATTTTCTTCAGCAATAATTACTTTTATTAATTGTTTCATTCGTTTATCCTCCTCGTATAGAAAAGAAGGCTTATTCACCTTCTTTGATAACTTCATGGCATCTTGGACATATATCATCAACAATATCTCTTTCGTTAAAATAATTCCAACATCTCTCACATCTTACGCCATCAAATTTTTGGACTTCAACGCCACAATAATCGTATTTTTTAAGTTCATCCGCACTGATAACCACATCAGATACGATTAATAATTGTTTTAAATTGTTTAAAATTGGTTTTAAAGTTTCTTTGTCTTCTTCTCTTAAATTTAAATATACTCTAGCTTCTAAAGATTTACCAATGATTTTAGCATTACGAGCTTCTTCCAAAGCTTTATAGACATCGTTTTTAATACCGAAAAAGACATTCCAAAGTTCCTTTAATTCTTCTTTTTCGCTATAGACAATAACTTCTGGGAAATTTTCTAAATGTACACTTTCCTCAGTTGTTTCAGGTAATAGTTTGTATACTTCTTCACTAGTATATGGAATAATTGGCGCCATTAAACGGATTAAAGCACTTAAGATTTCATATAACACGGTTTGTACGCTTCTTCGCTCTAAACTATCAGCTTTATAAATATATAAGATATCTTTAGTAAAATCTAAATAGAAAGTTGAAAGTGACACGATATAATTGTTAACTAATTTATAAAGTTCATCAAAGTCATAACTATCATAACTGCGTTTTACTTTCTTAATAAATTCATTTAACTCTACCATCATGTATTTATCAACCATCGGCATTTTATCATAAGGTACTTTATCATTTTTAGGGCTATAATCGAATAAGTTTCCAAGCATAAAACGATACGTATTTCTAATTTTACGATAACTTTCTTTTACTTGCGAGAGAAGCTCATCACTAAATCTAACGTCTTCTGTAAAGTCGACACTACAAGCCCAAAGTCTTAAAATATCTGAACCATGCATTTTAACGACTTTCATTGGATCGACGACATTACCTAAACTCTTACTCATTTTATTGCCTTTGCCATCTAAGACAAAACCAGTTGATAATAATTCTTTATAAGGACTTTTTCCTTCATAAGCTACAGAACAAATTAAAGAAGAGTTAAACCACCCACGATATTGGTCAGAGCCTTCTAAATAAATGTCAGCTGGAAAAGGCATATTTCTTTCTAATAATACTCCGGCAAAAGAAGTCCCTGAATCAAACCAAACATCCATAATGTCAGTTTCTTTTCTAAATTTGCCGTTAGGACTATGGGAATTTTTATAACCTTTTGGCAGTAAATCTATCGCTTTCTTTTTAAACCACGCATTTGAGCCTTCTTCTCTAAAGATTTCAGCCACATGCATCATCACATCGTAATCTAAGATAGGTGTATCATCTTCGTTATAGAAAATGGGAATTGGTACCCCCCAAGCACGCTGACGTGAAATACACCAGTCACCTCGATCTTTAATCATGTTATAAATACGGGTCTTACCCCAATCAGTATGGAATTTAATTTTTTCATCGATTTCTTTTAATAAATCATCTCTAATTTTATCAACACTACAGAACCATTGTTTCGTCGCTCTAAAGATGATTGGACCTTTAGTACGCCAGTCATGTGGATATGAGTGTTTGATAAATTTTAATTTTAATAAATAGCCATTTTCATGAAGCCAATTAGTAATTTCTTTATTGGCATCTTCAAAGTATAAACCTTTAAACATCCCTGATTCTTTATTTAATACCCCTTTACTATCGATTCCATGAACCATGTCTAAACCTTCATTTTTACCAACGATAAAGTCATCTTCACCATAAGATGGGGCCGTATGAACTAACCCCGTTCCAGCATCTAAAGTTACATGATGACCAATAACTACGGGACTGATACGATCCATAAATGGGTGTTTATAAGTTATCCCCACTAAATCAGAACCTTTAAAAGTACTCATTTTACGGTAAGATTCGATTTCGAATTCTTGCATTAAGTCTTTCACAAGCTCACTTGCCATAATATAATAATTATCGCCAGCTTTAACTCTCGAGTAATCTAAATTTTCCCCCACACAAATACCTGTATTACCAGGTAAAGTCCATGGGGTGGTCGTCCAGATAACTAATTTATCACCAGGTTTAACAAATTCATTACCTTCTAAAACTTCAAAAGGTACATAAATCGATGGATCTTTACGATCTTTATATTCTATTTCCGCTTCAGCTAAAGCCGTTTCACTACTTGGTGACCAATAAACTGGTTTCATACCTTGAAAGATTAATCCTTTTTTCGCCATTTTGGCAAAAACTTCAATTTGTTTCGCTTCATATTCTTTATGTAAAGTAATATATGGATTATCCCAAGCACCAATGACATTTAAATTAATAAAATCTGCTTTTTGTTTAGCTACTTGCTCTTTCGCATATTCTTCACATAAACTTCTAAATTTAGAGGTGCTTAATGTTTTTCTATCAACGCCTGTTTTCGTCACGGCATTTTCAATTGGCAGACCATGCGTATCCCAACCAGGAATAAAATCGACATAATAACCTTCCATGATTTTAGAACGATTAATAAAGTCTTTTAAAATCTTTTGAAAGGCATGGCCTAAATGAATATTACCATTCGCATAAGGAGGCCCGTCATGTAAAACAAAAGGTTTTTTGTTTTTGTTTTTTTCTTTTAACTTATCATATAAATGCATTTCGTCCCATTTTTCTCTTTGTAATTTTTCGTTTTCGGGTAAATTACCACGCATATTAAATTCGGTTTGTGGCATTAATAAAGTATCTTTTAGTTCCATATTATCATCTCCTATGTTTATTAATATTTTATGATGTTGCCAAAATAAAAACTCATCCTTGTTTAAGGACGAGTTTTCCCGCGGTACCACCTTATTTTATAAATAAATATACACTTATAACTATAACGCGTTACCGTTTTTTCTTACTTATTTTCAGAAAAACACATCAAGAGTGATCCGTATATTATTTATTTATTAGTTTCCACCAACCACTAACTCTCTATAAAACAATATAATATACCGTCTCTTTCACTTGTTTTAAAGTTCGACTTTGTCAATCTCCTCGATTACTTCTAATTGCGCCTCGACAATATCTTTTAAACGACGTTTAAATATATTGACATTGCGTTTCAAAGTCATCGCCTCATTTTCAATTTTTTCAGCTCGCATTAAAGCTTCATTGACAATTCTATTGGCATTTTTTTTTGCATCATTCATGACTACTTCACTTTCACGATGAGCCGCAATTTTTAATTGATCGGATGTTTTTTGAGCCATCATAATAGCTCGATTTAAAGTATCTTCCATTTTTTCATAATGTTCGAGTTTTTCTCTTAGGGCTTCGACTTCTTTCATTTCAGCTTTTAAACTTTTAATAACAGCATTTTTCTTATCGATTTCTAAGACCATCTGTTCAACTCTAGATATCACATTATCCAAAAATGAATTTACTTCATCTGGATCATAGCCTCGAAGTGTCCGATTAAATTTTTCCATAATCTCTACCTCACTGAAGCACTACATATTATAGCACTTTTTTCTAGTTTTTCAAATATTTTTTTACCATTCAATATCAATATCATTATTGTCGTGAATGCCTTTACCATCGGTTTCGCCAGTAATTTCACCTTGAACACTCACATTATTAGGAGCACATAAGAAAATGCCACCACCGATTTTTTGGATTTTTCCATTTATAGCATAAATAGTTCCACTTAAAAAGTCTACAATTCGCTTAGCTTGATCGGATGTAACTCTTTTTAAATTAACCACGACTGTATTACGTTTTTTCAAATGATCAGCTATTTGTTGTGACTCAGAAAAAGCTCGTGGTTCTAAAAGTATCATCTTGGCTCCGCCTTCTTCTGGAAAGGCTTCCTCAGTTTTTATATCATAATATTCATCAGCTGGAGAAAATACTTCCTCATCTTCCCCCATAATTTTTTTCATGAACCCCATAGGTTTTACCTCCTTGTTTATTTTCACACTATACTATTGTCATTTTATCATAGTTTTTTTAAAAATAAAATGGTTTTTCCATTATTTTTACGTTTTTCGTAAAAAAAAGACTAAATTTTAGCCTTTTTTTACATATATCATCTGATTATTAATTAATTTTTCTCTTTTAATTTATTATATTTTTTGAAGATCGCGAATAAATTTTTTGCTTTTTAAATATAAGCCTGTATACCGATCATAATAATCATTTAAAAACATATTGATTTCATTTTTAGCTTGCTGGCTTACTTCTAATTTCGAAATTTTTGCGATATCGACATAATAAAACATTCTAATTAATTTAATTGCTTTTTCACTGACAATTTTTTCATTGTGATAGCAGTCATGACATAAATATCCACCTTTATAACTAGATAAGGTGACAATATTGGTCTTTTTCCCGCACACAGCACAGCTATCAATTACCGGCATAACGCCTAAATAATCTAAATATTTAAGTTCGACAATATTCATAATAATTAAAGGATCAAAGCCTTCGTCAATTTTTGTTAAAGCTTCGATTAACAATTTAAGAATATTGTCATCACTATTTTGCTTGATAACTTGATAACTTAGCTCTAGTAAATATGAAGCATAACTTATCTTTTCAATATCCTTTTTTATATTTTTAAAAGGGTTAATGACATTTACTTCCGTTAACGTAGAAAGTTTATCTTTTTTATAGTAAATCATAAATTTACCATAAGTAAGTTTATTGGAAACACTTCTTAAAGGACTTTTTAAATTACGGCAGCCTTTAGAAATAACGCCAATTAAGCCATATTTCTTAGTTATAATATTTAAAATTTTTGACGTTTCACTATAGTTAGTTTCACTTACGATAATTCCTTCTACTTCAATCATCATTTTACCTCTTCTTTTTATTTTTGGATTCTTTATATTTTAAATAATACTCTACTTTGCCTGTTTTTTCAAATAAATCCCAATAAAATTTCATTTTCTCACGCTCCTATTATTATAGTGAGGGAGTTTTAATTTTTTTATTCAATTTTATTATAACATGTTAAAAGAAAAAAGTATAACTATTTAGTCATACTTAAAACTTTAGGTTTATCTTTAGCTTCTTCTAAATCTAGTGGTGTTCCTGCAAATGGATAACTAATTTCACCAGTTTCTTTATCTTGCCATTCTTCGGCCGTAACATCTACGACATTTATCAAATTATATTTTATACCATAGGTAGCTGAACCATCTCCATATATATCAGTAATAGCTTCGCTAGAAACATAAGCATACCCATCAGGCAATTTGAGTTCGCCATTTAGATATAATACGTCATGATCATGGTAACGATACTTATTAAATAAATATATCATATGCGTTCCAGCTTCCTTGATGACTGTATTTCCAGTTTTAACTTGATTAAAGGTTTCTTGAAATTCCTTTTCTTCTTTAGTCATTGTTTTTTCTCCATCTACTTCATTAGTTTCTCCGTTACCACAACCAAAAAATGTAAACCCTAAAGCTGCTACACTACCTAAACTAATTATTTTTAAAAATTCGCGTCTTTCTAAGTTCATGTTTTCACTCCTCGAGCTAATATACTAGCATACCTTCTTATATTTTGTCAATCTTGTAGAAAACAAAAACTTTCAACTAAGATTTGACAATTTAATTATATGATATTTTTTTCGATTTTGAAAATATCTTTATTCTGTTTTTTGGGTGGTTTTACAGATTTTCTTTTTATTGTCTTTGTTTTCTTATCGTGCGAAAAACTTTTTTTATTTTTCCTATTATTTTTACTCCTTATTACTGGTCATACTTAAAACTTTAGATTTATCTTTAGCTTGTATTTCATAATAATGCGCCCATTCATAATGCATAAATGATTGAAAAACTTCAGTAGCAATATCATCTAATTTAGCGTCTTCAAAGTTTAGCTCTTCATCATCCATAAATTTAGCTTTAATAATTTCAAAAGTTGCAAACATTTTATCTAAGTCTTTATTGTAATAATCAGCTAAAGATGTTAAAGCCATTATCGCATAATAATGTCCCATCATTCGATATTCTTGTATTTTTTCCATTTTATCATCCTTCCCAATCAGTATAACCAAATTCTGTTAAATATTTTTCACGATCACGCCATTTTTTTATCGTTTTAACATAAAGTTCTAAATAAACTTTGGTGCCTAAATAGTTTTCAATATCTTTTCTAGCTAAAGTCCCAATTTTTTTAATCATATCGCCATTTTTACCAATGATTATTTTTTTTAAGGCATCTCTATCGACGATAATAGATGCATTGATAATTGTTTTATCTTTGTTTTTTAAAATTTGTTCAGTTATACATGTCACTGAATGTGGCACTTCATCTTCGGTTAATCTTAAAACTTTTTCTCTAATTAGTTCACTAATCATAAAACTTTCGGAACGATTAGTAACCATGTTTTCGTCAAAATATTTTATCTCATCTGTCAAATATTTTTTAATCACTTTAATAAGTTCATTCGTATTTCTATTTTTTAAAGCTGATACTGGTACAATATCGGCAAAATCATATAAATCTTTATAGGCCAAAATTTTTTCAAAAATTTGCTCACTATTTAAACCATCTATTTTATTAATAACTAAAATAACCGGTTTTTGAAGTTCTTTAAAACGGCTAATGATATATTCATCACCCTTGCCTAATCCAGCTTTGGCATCGACTAAAAATAAAATCACATCTACATCATCAATACTATAATAAGCACCCTTATTTAAAATTTTTCCTAATTTATGATTAGGTTTATGAATACCTGGGGTATCGACAAAGACAATTTGTGTTTCTTTATCGTTGTAAATACCTTGGATAATATTTCTCGTCGTTTGTGGTTTTGATGATGTGATAGCTACTTTCGTATTTAAAATACTATTTAATAAGGTTGATTTACCAACATTGGGTCTTCCAATTAAACTTACAAATCCACTTTTCATTTATTTCTCCTTTATAATAGTATAAGTACCATCTTCGGTACAAAGATAATAATTGCTACAATAATGGCAGTAATCGCAAATACTAGTACGGCGGCTGAAGCCGTATCCTTGGCAATTTTTGCGAGTGGATGAATTTTTGGACACGTAAGATCAATCGCGGCCTCGATACTCGTATTAATAAGTTCTGTGGCAATAACTAAGCCAATCACTAAAACAATAAATAACCACTCAACTAGACTGATATGAAAAATAATTCCAAAGGCAATTACTAAAGCGGTAGCTAAAATATGCGCCAGCATATTTTGTTCATATTTAAAAGCAAATTTTAAGCCATCAAACGCATAGCCAAAACTTTTAACAAATCTTTTTAAACCTCTTTGTTTTAATTTATCGCGTGATTCCATATCCATCTAAAATCAACTCCTGCTCTTTAAACATTATTTCTTCATCGTCTTTAGTCATGTGATCATATCCCAGTAAATGTAATAGGCCATGCACTAGTAAAAAGAAAAGTTCTCTTTTTTCTGAGTGACCATATTCTTTCGCTTGCATTTTCATTTTCGGAATGGCAATATATATTTCCCCTAAAATTCGGCCACAATCAAATGTCATATCTTCATTATCTTCAAACGCAAAACTAATAACATCGGTTTCTTTATCGATACTTCGGTATTCTTTATTAATTTTTCGAATGGTTTTATTATCCACTAAAATAACATCAAAAATGGCATTTCTTATTTTTTTACACTTCAAAGCATAATTTAAAAACTTTTCAAGTTCTTGAAGGTCAATTTCCTCGTTAGTTTCATTGATAATTTCAAACTGATTCATATTACACTCCTAACCCAATTAAATAGGCAATTAATAAAACTAATAAACACACTACTATTATATTATAAATTAAGGGCTTTTTCAATAGTGGTGAAAGATGGGCATTAATTTTACCCAAAAGAATGTAAATATAAAAACCTAATGTCCCACCGATAACATTTAAAATAATATCATCGATATCTAAAACGCGGCCAATTAAACTTTGAATAATTTCAATAGTTACCGACACTAAAAATGAAAGAACTAAAGTGGGCGCGATTTTATTTAATTTTAAATAATATGAAGTGAAAAAACCATAGGGAATAAATAAGCAAACGTTACCAATGACGTTTTTAAAAAACAATCGCGAACCAAAATCATATCTAAACATTTCCTTAAAAATTATCAGATTAGAATTATTAAAACTAACATCCTCAAAAGTTACTACATAAAACAAACATAAAGTATATATCACGAATAATAAATGTAAAAGTTCTTGATAAATAATTACTTCCTTTTTAAATTTACATAAAGAATAAAGACGCATGCTTATTAAAATAACCATGCTTAAAATAATATTAGGCCATACTTTTTCAAAAATATTTAATACCGTATGTCTAATCATTGGATAGTCCTATAGGCAGTAATATCTTCATAAACGGCAAAAAACATTTCAATCTCAACTCCATCATCATTAATTTTACTTTTCAAATATTTACTTCTAATAATGTACTCATCTTTTTTTAAAGTTTTCGAAACTTTTTTAGTGGCATATTCTTTAGCTTTGTTAATAGCTTCATCAAAAGTTAAAATATCACTTATTACTTTGATTTCTTTTTGTTTTTGATGCACTAATTTAATCGGTAATAGCGGATGACTTAAAATATTCGTTTCATCGATTTTTTTATTTTTAAAATGTTTAAATGAAAGCTCAATATTGCTATTTAAAAATTTAATATTATAACTTTCTTTTTTCTTGCCCGTTTCCTTTTCTTCATAATAAACGAACGGATAATTAGTTTTAATGACATACCAAACTTCACCATAAGCTTTACCTTGGGCTCTTACTTTACCCATGGTTTTTTCTTCATTAAGGATGACTTCACCATTAACAATCGTTTCCCCTTTTTTGACATATTCATCATTGTTTTTAACAATATCGCCTTTACTAGCGGTAACTTTTTTTATCACGGCATCTTTTTTAGCAACTAAACTGCGCGGAGTATTATTTTCTTTTGGATTAATGATTTCTCTTTCTTCTACTCTTACTACATATTTAGTCCCTACGGCTTCAATTTCTAACCATTCAATTTTATCGGGATGTTTATTTAAAATTTTTTCCTTTATTTTGGTAAGCTCTTTATATGATTTTTTAAAACTATATTTAGTAATTCCATTTTGTTTTAATTCCATTTCTAAAAGCTCTCTAATATCTTTATTAGAGTGAATCACTTCAATTTTAAAAATGGTATTGATTAAAATTAAAAAAATTCCGAAACCGACAATCAAAAAACCAATTAAATGCTTATTTAATTTTAAAGTTCTTTTGATTTTTAAATACCCATATATGTCTTCCTCTAAAACTTCATAAATACTTTTTATTTTTAAAACAGTGTCATAATCGTCTTTATAAATAATGAGTCTAGCCTCATTTTTATTAATATATTTAAGTGATAAAATATTGATTTTTCTAGTGGTTAATTTTTTAATGAAACGATTGATGTTTTTGCCTTTAACTTTTAAGGCAACTTTACTACGTAATTTTTCAATCATTTGAGTTCGATATTTTTAATTATCCCTGATACTAAAATTTCATCATTTAATAACTTCGAGATAATTAAATCTTCTCCTTTAATAATTACTACTCCTCCACTATATCTTATCATTATTTTATCAGTATCAAAGTGATCAATACTTTCATAATTGACAATATCTAATTTATTAGTAAAGTAAACAATTTTAAAATCATCTTCTAATATATAGCTGCGCAGATCTTTAAGCATATAATCACCCATATAATTTTATGGTTTTATTTGTCATATTATGTAAAAAAAACCTCATCAGAGGTTTTTTCATAAATGTGAAAGTATTTTGCGCCTTTCATAATTATCACCATTTTGAGTTTATCAAAATGCGTAAGCAAAATTTGTCATTTACTGCGACCATTTAAAATATTTTCAGCTTCCGCAAACATTGCATCAAAATCTTGTGTTTGTGGACCTAATAAATCTTCAGCTTCACTAACAGCGACTTTAGATTCTAAATATTCTTTTAATAAGGCATGTGTATATTCATAATTTCTTAACATATTAATGTCATAACTTTCTAATAGCCGTAATTTTTCATCATCATTTAAGGCTTCAAGATTCTTTAAATAATTATCATAAGCTTCTTTTTTATCATCAGGAACGTCTATAGTGAAATCGTTTTCTTCTTCATAAATTTCCATTAAGACATCTTCAGCTTCTAAAGCGATATTGTGTTTTTGGATTAACTTTAAAATATTATCTAAATCAATCTCGCTTTTTTCTTGAGATTTATTTTCTGCAGTTATATCTTTAGTTTGTAAATAGATAACTAAATTCATGTAATTAGCATTATTTAAAGTACCATAAGCTTTAACTGTTTCTGGTGAGCAATCGAAAGCCTTTAACAATTCTTCATTAGTTAAAGAATATAAATAATCCATTTTTTCACTTAAGTAATTTTCGTAATCATCTTCTATTTCCCAATTATGATTAATTAAATATAAATCGGTATACGCTAAATAAAGTAGCCAAAAAGCTTCATCCGCCGCTTTATCATTAACCGAAAGGTCTTTTATGTTATACATTTTTTTAGTTTCATCTTCAATCGCCATTTTCATATAATCAATTTTTGAGGGATCATATAGATCTTGTTTGTTCCATGTTTGTAAAATATTATTAATCGCTTGTCTATTTAAATTTGCTTTTTTTAATATGGATATTGGTGTTTCCATGTTACATCTCCTAACCTAATTTATCGCCATTTTGCGCTTTTTTATCTGGCGTAATCAATACTACGCCATGTTTACTATAAATTCCTAAGACTAAGACTTCGGATATAAAATCAGCAATTTGTTTGGGTTTAAAATTAATGACCGCTAAAACTTGTTTATGATAAAGTTCATTAAGCTGATACATTTCCGTAATTTGCGCCGAAGATTTTTTAATGCCAATTTCTGGCCCCAAATCTATCCACAATTTATAAGCTGGTTTTTTAGCTTTTTCATTGACTTCGGCTTTAATAATTGTCCCTACCCGAATATCTAATTTCATAAAATCTTCAAAACTTGCCATAAATCACCATCATTTCGTAAAGCTATTTTCATATATATCTAAAAATTCTGAGACAAATCTGGCTTCCATAATTTCTTTAAAAGTCCCATTTTGAACCTGCCAGCCATATGACTTATATAGCTGATAAGTCGATCTTAATAATGGCGGAAGCCGATATTCTTTTTTAATTAATTTAATACCAGCTTTATATTCTTTTTTTAAAGTTTTAAAAGCTTTATCGGGGTTTTTAAAAACGGCATATCCATATTTATTAGCCCCTATCGCAAAGTCTTCACTAAGTGAGATAAATTTATTCACATCAACATCGCCATTTGCAAAATCAGCTACATATTCTGTTTGATAATTCAAATCTCGATTGTAAAGGGGAAATGAACTAAATAATTTAAATACTAAACCCCCTAAAGTAATAAATAATAAGATGATAATTACGCTGGCTAAAATTTTGATATATTTAATTTTCTTCTTCATATGACTCTCCTATTTATTTTATTATATCACGTATAATACTGATTAGTAAATGGGTGAAGTTGTAAATCATTTATTTACTAGTATAATATTATTACTCTTTTTAAAGTAAAATTTATGCGACCCGAGTTTAGGCAAAGAAAAAAAGCCTTTCGACTTTTTATTCTTCTTTAGTACTTTGCTTAATTACTTGATTAGTTAAAACTGTGGCCCCGGCTACTAGGATACCTTGAATAACATTATTAATTATCGTATCACCACCCATTAATATCGAAAAGATAATACCTAAACCTAATAAAATTATCGGTATAAATTTATTTCTAATTAAAGCAGTATTCGTAATAAAGAAACCCACAACATAAAGAGCCGGAATTAAAATTAATTTTTCAGTCATAATATATTCCATAAAATCCATATCAATTTTCCTTTCTATTAACTTGTTTAGAAAGCGTATCAATGCGTAATTTCATTTCTCTAAATGATTCTTCTAAATCGACAATTTTAGTCTCGTATTTTTCATGTTTTTTTACTATACTGGTAAGTTCATCAAGACGATATTTTAATAATTCATTATTGCGTTTAATATTAGAAATAATGGTAATTATGGATGGAATGGCCACACATAATCCTCCAATTGAAGCGGTAATAATCGCATTCAAATTAGCTTTCCTCCTCTCTTTAATTATATTATTTGCTTTTGCAAATAGACTACTTTTATATTTATAATATATTAATCACTATCATATTGGGATGTTTTAAAGTCTAAAATGTAGTTTTTAATTTTAAAATTTTTTGATAATTTTAGGCATTGAAAAGACCTCTTTATAGTGATATATCTATAAAGAGGTCTAATTCTTGTTTTTTATAGAATTTTTTAATAATTAAATTTATCTTATCTTAATTTTTTCATGGCCTAAATCTAAATAGTCAAAATTACCAATGACATCTTCAATACTGGCATTTTTTTCGACTTGTAAACCATCAAGAGAACCTGCAGTTATATCTAAATCCAAGCCTTCATCATCCACGATGATACTATTATCAGCAATGATTTCATCACATTTTATTCTTCCACGTGTATATGGCAATAAAATTTTCGCATTATCTAAGATTAATTTTTGACAATTAATATCAAAATTATCAGTTCCCATATATAATTTACTATCTTTAATAGCTAAAATACCTTTCGAACTTAAAATACTATTAATAACGGCGCGATTAAAATCGTTTTTTGGATTAGTAAAATTCAAGTATGGTTCCGTAATATTTAGATATTTAGCCCCTACTAACATCATCAAATCGGCTTCAATATTAGTTGAAATACCATGCATTCCCTTTGATACATCAACATAACAATTGCCTGCACGTACATAAGCATTATCAAGTGGTGTTAAAGATCCATATTTATGTCCTCGGAAAAGCACGGTTGATAGATTGAAATATAGTTCACTATTATCCATTTGATTTGGCAAAAAAACCATATAAGTATGTCCTGGATGAAAAACAACTTTACCTTTAAAATTATTAGGTAATTTTACTTTGTATAATATATTTTCGTTACTTTTATAAGCATCTCTTTGATTAGCAATAATATATTTTATACCATCTAACATCATATTCCCCCACCTCGATGCCATATTATAGCACATTTTACTAATAAGTCAAATTAAAACTGCATTTAAGCAGTTTTAATTACAGGTTCTCGAATTTACAAACACTGGATTATTAAAGCCTTCATCATCATAAGTGATTTTAAAAGTAGAACCACTATATGTACCATCTTGACATTTTTGGGTAGTATTAGTATTAAATGTAACCTCATGGTCACCAAATACAATATTTTTAAAATCGATGTTGGTTACCTTAAGTACATCCCCTAATGATGGATCTGGAACTTTAACTTCTTCAAGCATTTTACTTAAATCGAAAATGTTATCCGCATCACTATCAAATGCTACAATATTAGTCTTTTGCTTATCATTTGATACTACAAATAATAAATCGTTTGATACTGCAAGTTTAGTAAAAAAGTCAATAGAAGCATTAGGAACCGCTCTTTCACCATTAATATATACTCCAGTAAAAGTATTATCATCATAAACAATACCATTATAAAATCTAACATATACATCTTGCTTTTTACCAGCTAAAGTAATATCTGTAATATTGTACTGATTAAGTCCGCCACACATTGATATTTTTTGATTTTTAGCTAATTTATTAAATCGTTCAGTGTTTAAATTAAATATACATTCATCCATTATTTTTATTTCTGTGGTAGTATTGTTAACTCGATGATTTCTATTTGAAGTAAAAATGAATATGAGCAAAACGACAATTATTGCACTAAGAATTCCTACTAATAATTTTAAAAATGTTTCTTTTTCCAAATTAATCACCCTTTTCATTAACCCTTAACATACATAACCTGAGTCGTCCCACCATCCAGAGCCTATAGATGCACCCCAAGGAGTATTATGATTACCACAAGCTTTATATCCAGCTCCAGAACATCCGCCACACCTTGTACAAGAATAGCCATCACAGCTATACATATAAAAGATCGTAGAAGGATTATCTTTATGCGAGCACCCTTGCAACACCGCTATACCCCAATCTCGGCGTTTAGTTCCCAAGATATTACATGCTCCACCAGAATTAGGAACCTGAGCACATGCTTGTGTATTGCATTCTTGATTCCAGCACCAATGATCAGTATATCCAGCATCCCAAACATTTTGAGTTCCACCCCCACATGGTTGTGAGCATACATCAACCCAAACATTTTCACAATAATTATAACATGGTTGTGTATTACATTCTCTTTCCTCACATACTTCCCCAGTTTTGGCATCACGGAATGTCTGTGTTCCACCATCACAATCTTTTGAACATGGAGGGTTATTATCTTGATAAGCTGAACAATATTGATAAACTTCTTCTTGTTTTTGACCACTTGTATTACCAGCTCTATCAGTTGCTTGAACACTATAACTGGTGCTGACACCACCATACCTAGTGGAACCTAAGTATATCGATGTAGAATAGCTATGTCCAGAAGCTGAACGTGAGCCACCACTAACAGTGAAAGAGGCAAGTCCACTATGAGCATCCGATAGTGAAACTCTTAAATAATATTCACGATAATATTT
>CANQAO010000015.1 GCA_947589375.1 uncultured Bacilli bacterium
TATTTTAGTAAAAATTCTTTGACATTTTTATGTCATTAATTTTAATGTATAAAAGTAATTTTATAGAAAGATAATTTGTAAACTGTTTATAAGTGTCAAACAAAAAGACATTTTTTAATTAATGCCTTTTTAAAGTTTTATTTTTTTCTAAAGGTTCTAATAAAGGTATTGATTTTAAAGTTTCATCATTTAATAAACCTTCAAGGGAGAAAATAATTTCGCGATCTTTCACGTTCACATCAGCAAGCTGCACTTTGACTTTATCTCCTAAATGGTAGTGTTCCTTACCGCTAGGATACTTAGCCGTAATAAAACGGCCATCTTTGTTATAAGAAAATTTTCGATCACTTAAGTCTAATTTGCCGACAATACCATTTTTTAATTTGACGCTACTATAATAACTATCTAAATCTTTAATTTTAGCTTCGATGTCTTGACCACGCAATTCTTCTAAATGACTTTCAAGATATTTTGCCATTTCTAATAAGTTAGCCTCTATTTCAGCTTTATCCGCTTGCCTTTCGCGTTTAGATGCATGATAGGCCGCTTCAGCCAAATCTTTTTCTAAAATATCTAAATCTTCGTAATTATAATCGTTTAAAAATCTCGTTAATAGGCCATTAATTATCAAATCTGGAGCTCTTCTAATGGGTGAAGTAAAGTGAGTATAATGTCTTAGCCCTAAACCGTAATGTACTCCTTGATCAGTAGTGTATTTAGCTCTTTTTAACTGCCTTAAAATTAGTGATGAAATAACATCAAAGTCTTCACTATTTTTTGCTTTATCAAGTAATTTATCAATACTATTTAAATTCATAAAGCTAGCATATTTTTTAAACATATATAATGTCTTTAACTCGGTTAATGACTCATTAAATGTATTTACATCTGGAATATCATGCACCCGATATATCGATGGCACATTCATATAGCAAAGCATCGTCGCTACTGTTTCATTAGCATGTACCATAGCATTTTCAATCATCTTTTCAGCCGGGCCTCTTTTTTTAAGCATAAAACCAACTGGCGTGTTTTCATCCATAACTACTTCTAATTCATGAGAATCAAAAGACAACGCTTTTTTCTTTTTTCGTCTTTCATGACAAACATCAGAATATTCTTTTAATAAAGTTAAACTTTGAACAAAAGGTTCATAACCTTTAGGAATAATTCCGGTTTCTAAAATTTGATTAACATCATCATAAGTCATTTGTTTTTTTGATTTAATAAAGCTCTTATAAACATCAAAATTTAACACTTCCGCACTTTCTCTATCGATTTCCATTTCACATGTTGTCGTTAGGCGATAAACTTTTTCATCTAAAGAACAAATGCCATTTGATAATTTATGCGGTAGCATGGGAATAACACCATTGACTAAATATAAAGATGTGCCTTTATCTAAAGCCGAATTATAAAGT
Source organism: uncultured Bacilli bacterium (assembly GCA_947589375.1). Classification (GTDB taxonomy): domain Bacteria; phylum Bacillota_I; class Bacilli_A; order RF39; family UBA660; genus Coprosoma. The sequence continues at coordinate 1,422 of CANQAO010000015.1, forward strand.
GGTGAACCCACTGGTACGTAATGTTCAACATCAGAAATATGAACTCTTAAAAGATAATTTCCATTATCTAGTTTTTTAATACTAACGGCATCATCACGATCTTTTGTATCAGCTCCATCAATAGAAAAAACTTCATCATGGGTTAAATCAATTCTTTTATCAGTGTCTTTATCTAAAACTTCATTGGGAATGGCTTCTAATTGTTTGGCGGCATCTTCAGGGATTTCATTATAAAAACCAAATTCTTCGGCAATGGTCGTTAACTCGATATTTAAATCATTCGCATGACCGATAAGTTTTTCGATTTTTACTGGATATACACCTTCTACTTTATCACCTAATTTAACTTTTACTCGATCACCAGGAACTAAAGAACCATCATCGGTGAATTTTAAATTAATGTTATATCTACTACGCACTGGCACTAACCTACGATCATTAGTTAATTCGCAAATTAAAGTATCACTATTTCTTTTAATAATATCCGTCACTTCAGCAATAATACGGCCTTTTTCTTTATGAATTTGTTTTAAGACGACTAAATCGTCTTCTAAAGCACCATTTAATTTTTCATGCGGAATATAGATTTTTGGTTTATCCATTTTGGCATATCCGCGTCCACTATCATTAATGGTAATTGCGCATTGATACATACCTAAATCTTTTGGAAATATTTGATAGAAACCATCTTTTAAATATACTTCACCTTTTATTTGTAAATCTTCTAAATCATCATAAAAAGAAGCTGTCTTTATCTCGCCTTTAATATTAAATTGTTTTTTAAGGTCGTTAAAAGATAGCTTCCCTTGCGCTTCTTTCATATAATCCAAAATTAAAATTTGATTTTCATTTAAATTCTTCATACCCAAAACACCCCACGTATAACATTATACTAAATTATGGTTTAAAAGACAAGCAAAAAGAACTAATATTTGTTTAGTTCTTCTAAAGCTTCTTTTGGATTTTGAAGTAGTTCATCTAAATTTGGTATTAATTTAGGCATAATTTCCTTTAAAATAGCTTGATCAGTGACCTCATCAAAGTATTCTTCTCCATTATTCATAATACATTTAACCGTCATAAATTCTTCGATAAAATCATTTTCATCCGGTGTCACTTTAATTAAATAATTATATTTTTCATCATTATATGTAGTTTCGCCAATTACAAACCATTTATCATTTTCGGCAAATTCAATAATTGTATATAGCCCACTTTTCATTTTCTATTTGCCATCAGCTGTAGGTCCATATTCTGCATACATGGCATCAGGATTATTTTGATGATAATCAGCTAACTCAGAAAAATTCATGTTATCTATTACTGTATTGGCTCCATTAGTAGGCTCAGCAGTAATAGAAGATGTAAGATAATCCTGGTTAGCAATTTCTGATGGTGCTCCCGCATAATCATGAACAGGTGCTCCTTCAAAATTACCATAATGAGTAGAAATAACATCTCCATTTGTCAAAGCATCATTTATGGTATTAGCATCGGTATTAGAAATTCCATCAGCTACTGTTTGTACTGGTGAATTATCACCAGACATTACTGAATAAGCAATAGCTCCAGCAATCGCTAACCCTGTAGCAGCACCAATCGCCACGATTAATAATTTCTTTTTAAAGGATGCATTTTTCCATTTTTCTTTAAGTTTGGCAAACAAAGATTGTGGCGCCTCTTTACGAGTTCCTTTCCTGGCTGTAGCAGGAATAGCTTGTTTAACCTCAGGTAAATCTGGTTCTTTAGAAGGTATATTTTTCGTTTCTGAAGGTATAGGCTGCGTAGCTTGATTAACAATTGGGTCCTCTTCGGCTTCTAAAGCTGGATGAACTGGCAAACTTCTTAAAATTTTATCAATTTCATCTTTGGAAGTTAATTTGGCAAAATTATCGACAAAATCACTGCCATAATGTAATTCACCATTTTTAATAATTTCTTCTAAACCACTATCTAATTCTGATGTTTGAATTGGATTAAGTTCACTTAATACATGGCTTCCAAAAATTCTTTTCTTAATTTCATCTTCGTGATGCGCTAATAAAAGTTGTTTTTTGGCTTCCATTGTAGTTTCGGTAGATAATGTATCATTAGCTGCTGGCAAAGCAAATTCATCACTGGCTGCTGGCAAAGCAAATTCATCACTGGCCGGTGGTAAAGCAGGTGTGGCTGTAAGCTGTCTTTGTTTTAACCATTCCTCATAATTCCAATTATTATTTGGATCAGCTGCATAATCACGGGCTTGTTTTTCAGTCATATTTGAACTCATTAAATAATGTACCCATTCTTCTTTTAAATTCATGTCTTCCGTATTTTGTTTTACTTCCCCAACTATGATTGGCTCATTTTGAACATTAGTTGGTTTTGGTATAGCTGATTGAATGGCAGGCTGAGCTTCTTGATTAAGAGCTTTATGCGCAATTTCATCCATAAGCCAGATAATAGAATCCTCACGCTTTTCATTGATGACATCTTCGACAAAATTAGCTCCATAATATTGTTCACCATTTTTTATTAAAGCTTCGACATAACCATCTAACATTGGCCCACTATAACCGGTGCGCGCTTTTAAAAGGTCCGCATATATATTTAATAGCTTAGTTTTCTTTTCATTCATATCGTTCATTAAACATCCCTCACTTTGCCCATTTTAATTATACCATTTTATGTGGTTTTGTCAAACATTTCTTCAAGAAAAAAATCACTATTTAAAGTGACTTTTTATCTATCAAAATAAAGACAAAACGATCTAAACCAGGCAAATCTTTTTCAACTTTAATTTCCGCATGCGGAAAATATTTTTTTGCGATGTCGGTCACGGCTTTTCCTTGCTTTTGACCAATTTCCATAGCAATAATAGCTTTATCATTTACATGATAAATAGCGTCCCTTAAAATTTTATCATAAAATTCAAGGCCATGATTATCCGCATATAAAGCAATGGCTGGTTCGTTATTTTTAACTATATCTGCAATAACTTCATCATGCGCCACATAAGGCGGATTACTGATAATTAAATCATATTTGGCACTAACGCGATTAAGCATATCACTGATAAAGAAATTAATATCCACTTCATTTATTTGGGCATTTTCTTTAGCTACTTTCAAGGCTTCTTTCGAAATATCGATAGCATCGACAACAGCATTTAATTTTTTCTTAAGGGTAATGGCAATAGCGCCACTTCCCGTACCTAAATCAATTATTTTAATTTCAGGTGGTAAATATTTTTTAGCATAATTGATAGTTTTTTCCACTAATAATTCCGTTTCAAAACGTGGAATTAAAACATGGGAATTAACTTTAATTGTATTGCCATAAAAATTAACATTGCCAATAATATATTGCAGTGGGATTCCTTGATCTAATTTTTGTAATCCTATATCTAGTGATGCTTTATCTAAATATTTTTTTAAATATTCTTTATCGTCCATTATTCGCCTCTTAGTTTGCGCTGCAAATCTTCAGTAATTAAAGCATTAATAATATCGTCTAAATTTCCTTCCATTACACGATCTAAATTTTTAGTTGTATAACCGATTCGATGATCCGTCACTCTATTTTGAGGATAATTATAAGTCCTGATTTTTTCAGAACGATCACCAGTACCGATTTTGCTTCTTCTTTCGCTACCTAATTCTTCTTCTTGTTCACGTTGTTTTATTTCATATAATCTCGCTCTTAACATTTGCATACATTTTTCTTTATTTTGTATTTGGCTGCGTTCGTTTTGGCAAGTAACTACAACACCTGTTGGAACATGGGTAATTCGAACCGCACTATCGGTTGTATTAACGCATTGTCCGCCCGCACCAGTACTGCGGTACACATCGATTCTTAAATCACTTGGTTTAATTTCGATATCGACTTCTTCAGCTTCTGGCATAACTAAAACCGTAGCTGTAGAAGTATGGACGCGGCCTTGTGTTTCCGTTACAGGAACTCTTTGAACTCTATGAGCGCCACTTTCATATTTTAATTTTGAATAAACTTTATCACCTTTTACCATAAATTCTACTAAAGGAAAGCCACCCATATCAGAATGTTCTTCAGATAATACTTCCAATTTCCAGCCTTCTTTTTCGGCATATTTACTATACATACGATATAAATCACCAGCAAAGATATTAGCTTCATCGCCACCAGCAGCACCTCTAATTTCAACGATAACGTTTTTTTCATCATTAGGATCTTTTGGTAGTAAAATAATTTCGATATCGCCTTCTAACTTTGTCTTAGCTTCCGTTAATCTCGCAACTTCTTCTTTGGCAAAATCACCAAGTTCACTATCTTTGGTCAGTTCATGAGCTTCAGCAAGGTCACTTTCAATTTTTTTATATTCTTGATAAGCATCATATGCCTCTTTCAATGAAGCTTGCTCCTTAGATAATTCTAAAGTTTTTTTAATATCATCTAAAATTTCTGGTTTTGTAAGCTCTACGCTAAGCTCATTATATCTTTTTTCAATCGCCATTAATCTTTCTTTCATATGTATCACCTTTTACCTGTTTAATTATACTATATTTTATTAATAAGTTCAAATATTTGACCTTATTATTCTTTAAATATATTGCCGCAAATTATGAAAAAAGAATTAGTCTTCTAATTCTTCTTCATCGATAATCGTTAAATCATCGTCATCTTCTTCTAAATCATCTAAATCAACATCATCGTCATCATCGTCTAAATCTTCTTCACGGTCAGCAATAATTTCTTCCATTTCTTCCGCAGCTTCTTCGATTTCTTCCAAATCTTCTTCTCCATAAGTCTCATCATCTTCTTCTAAACTAACTGTCGTTGGATGATGATCACGCAAATCCCAAGTACCATCGTCTAATAAAACAAAATCTTTATCAGTTGTAAGTGAGGTATAATAATCACCTATTTTATCAGAATATTCGGTTTCTGAGTAATCCAACAAATCACAAATTGTTTTAAAAATCTCTGCTGTATTAAGAGGTTTTTTTCTTTCCTCTAAAATCATTTTTGTAAGCTCATCATAAGAATATTGCTCCAGTTCTTCTTTTGGCATTTTACTTAACTTCATATATTTTCCTCCTCATATGCAAGTAACAATCTTAGAACATTGTATCATATTCTGTCTATGTGTCAATACTATATCGCAAATTTAATTCAAAATCATCAATATAAGTATCATTGATATATAGACTATACCAAATTTTAATAAAATCTTTTTGACGTATAACGTTTTTAGTTTTCGTCTTAATATTCATCGTTCCTTCAGAAATAATATATGTCCCATTTAGAGTTTTAGACTTATAAAAGCCTATTTTCATATAATAATCTTTTTTTCTTTCTAAATAAATAATTTCGCCTAAAGTAATTGTTGTCATAATACCGGCATCACTATATGTTATCTTTTGACCATTTTTAAGACCTTTACCTTCAAAAAGATGATGTTGATTTTTAGATTTTAATTCTGTCTTTATACTAATTTTACTCATAACATTTACCTCAATGACAAAATTATACCATAATTTCACTTATATTTTTAAAATTTCTTCGAATAATAATTTTAGAAACGGAGTGATGATATGAAAAAACACCGCATATTGCTTTTTTTATCTATTCTCTTCTTAATTGGTGTTTTATCATATATTGGTATATATGTTTATGCCAGAATTACACCAAAATTAGCTATTGATGGGGCGAATGGATATTATTTATATGATAGTAAAAATGAGCTATATACAGGAACCGCTAGTGAAGATTGGATTAGTTTAAATAAAATTTCGCCTAATTTAGTTAAAGCGACTATTTCCGTTGAAGATAAAAACTTTTATAAGCATCAAGGATTTGATTTTTTAAGAATTTTAAAAGCCATGTTTATCAATCTTAAATCAGGTGATAGATTACAAGGAGCTTCGACCATTACGCAGCAATATACCAAAAATTTATTTTTAGATTTCGATAAAACTTGGGCCCGTAAATTAAAAGAAGCTTGGCTGACGATTAGATTAGAAGCTCATTATAGTAAAGATGAAATCTTAGAAGGCTACTTAAACACGATTAACTATGGGGGCATTTTTGGTATTGAAAATGCAGCTAAATACTATTTTGGTAAGAGTTCCAATGACCTTACTTTAGCTGAAGCGACTATTTTAGCTGGCATTCCGAAAAATCCGAGTTTATATTCACCACTTATTAATTTAAAAAAAGCCAAACAACGACAAAAACTTATTTTAAATTCGATGGTTGAAAATAAATACATATCAAAAAAAGAAGCTAATGCTGCATACAACACCAATCTCGTTTATAAAGCTGAAGAAGAAACTGATGACAACTTAAAAATGATGCGTTACTATCAAGATGCGGTTATGGATGAACTGGAAAGTATTGATTCGATTCCTGCTTCTTTTCTAGATACTGGTGGTTTAAAAATCTATACTAATCTAGATGTGAATGCTGAAAAAATTTTAGAAACCAGTGCGAATAATAATATTACTAATCCTAACATTCAATTAGCGGGCATTGTTATGGATCCTAAAACTGGCAAAGTTTTAGCTTTAACTGGTGGCCGTGATTATAATAAAAGCCAGTACAACAGGGCTACTAAAGCTTCTAGACAAATAGGTTCTACCATTAAACCATTTTTATATTATTCCGCTTTAGAAAATGGTTTTACAGCTTCAACTACTTTTACTAGTGAAAGAACAACGTTTACTTTTGGCGAAAATAAAACTTATTCGCCGAAAAATTATAATGATAGATATCCTGGAAAACCTATAAGTATGGCTGCCGCTATTGCTTACTCTGATAATGTTTATGCGGTTAAAACACATTTGTTTTTAGGTGAGAATAATTTAGTTAATATGCTGAAACGCGTTGGTATTAATGGTGATTTTAGTGCTTTACCATCTTTGGCTTTAGGAGCCGAAGAAATTAATATGATGGAAATGATTAAAGGTTATGCTACTTTAGCTAATGAAGGTAATAAAATAAAACCATATTTCATCACAAAAGTTACCGACATGAAAGATAACGTCTTATATGAATATAAACCCAATCCTGAAAATGTTTTAAATAAAAATACTGTTTATATTTTAAATGAATTATTAACGACAACTTCAGCTAAAGAATTTGTCGACTATAGTACTCCAACTTGTTATAACATTTCGCCTAAAATGACTAGAAAATATGCGATTAAAAGTGGTACAACGGACACTGATAATTTAATTTTTGGATATAATAAAGAACTTCTTGTTGGATTATGGACAGGCTATGATGATAACAAAGCCGTATCTAATACCGATAGTTCAAACATTAAAAATGTTTGGATTGATATTATGGAAAAAATGCTGGAAGGCAACAATGATACTTGGTATAAAACTCCAAATAATGTCGTAGGTGTAGCGATTGATCCTATCAGCGGTGAAGTTGCTCAAAACGGTGGTAAAGCCAAAGTTCTCTATTATATTAAAGGCACAGAACCAACTAGTAACAAATATACATTAGATGATGTAATCCCTACTGTGAAAACTGAATAATAAAGATAGAAAGTTTATTTCAAACCTTCTATCTCTTCTTTTGTTAAACCAGTTATCTCAAATATAAAATTGATATCCATGTTTTTAGCCAGCATATTCTTAGCAATCTCGATGTTGCTTTCAGTTTGAGCTTCTTTCTTGGCTTCAGCTACATCAATATCATGGGCCAGTTTGTCATAAGCCTCTTTATCATATAAGCCTATAATATCTTCATCATATGATAATTCTTCGATTCTCTTCTCCATTTTCTCTAACTCCTCATCTTTAACTAGATTTCTGAGTTTATCTTTATCTTCTAACTGTAACATTAATAGTATCTTCTCAAATCTAGTTATTTGTTCACTTTTAGTATAACATTTTTTCTTATACTTGCCATTTCAATATGATAATTTTCAAAATTCCTTTTTTGCTTATTTTTTCTTGCAAATTTCCCGTTTTTGACACAAAAAAATGCGCATAAAACTCGCATTTATAAAAATATAAACTTTTTATTTGGTTTTCAATATACAATCTTGTTTTAATGTTAATTTACTATCATTTAGCTCATATATTTGATAACAACTTTGGAAAGTTTTTAAATCAATATCCCCTTTGTTAACAATTACTTCATATTTTCCATCATTATTTAAATCCAAAATTTCCATTATCCAATATGGCTGACCATTATTAATGTCAATAACTTGAATCACTTGATTATTTTTTACCACAAATAATGCCGATACATGTTTTTGTCCATCATCAGATAAACTTATATTATGTGTTGTATAAATAATTTCATCAGTTCCATCTTGATCATAATCTACTATAGTTTTTCGAGTATTACTGATAAACTGGGTATAATCTTCAATATTATAATCCGATAATACTTCTTCTAATAAACTAAGATCATCAGCATTCGCATATTCATTAGTTAAACTAGCTAACTTTATATGATAGCTATTATAATAAGCAATCCTTACTTTATCAGCATCAATACTTTTATAATCACCATCCATATAATACCATTTTTTATTATTGAAGTCATAGTTTAATTTTGCTTTTTCATATTTTATATTACCACTATCAACTATATAGTCATAATTTAACATTTCCTTAGTAACTGCACTTTGCTGCTGCCAATTATGTCCTTTTTTTTCTAAAATCAGTTTCCCATCTACTATTAAGTATGAAGACGCTTTGTGACCAATTAAAATATTAACAATTACAATAATTATCACAATAAAGGCTAACAATACACTAAATATTAATATCTTTTTTTTGTTATCTTCCATTGAACATGCCTCCATATCATTATATTATCTTAATTATACAAAGTATTAATTATATTGTCAACGAACAATACCTAATCATTATGGCATAATTTTTAGATTTGATATTGCATATTGTAATCACAATTGTTATAATTTATGATAGAGGTGACTATATGGAAGATAAAAATCAATATTCTAAAATTATAAAATTTATAAAATATTTTTTTATCATTTTAATTGTAGCAATTATTTTAATCTTTTCTTATTATTCTTATGCGGCTTATAAAAGTGAAAAAAATTTTAAAAATTATTTAGAACAAAATAATTTCTCACAAAATAGAAACATAAAATATGTAAAAACTGAGAAAGAAGAAAATAAAACAATTACTTATAGTGCTTTATCAACCTATGTATTATCTAAAAGCATTAATACTGCTGTAGGTGATGAATTTACAAATATTTTATTAGACTATGAAAAAAATGGTAATATTAAAATTGATTTCACCTATGGTGGTATCAACAAAAATAATGTATATGCTATTTTATATCAGACTGGAAATTATAAAAATGGTAAATTTGATTGCAAAATGATAACTGAAAACGGTCATGATTCCCAATGCGATAAAATGAAAAATGAAGCTAAGCAATTTGAAAAAGAAGCTTTAAAAATTTTTGATAAAAATAACATTAACCCTTCGTTACTCAAATTAAAAGAACAAAAATAATTTGTTCTTTTTAATTAACTAAAAATTGACCCTAAGTTTTTCGCACTAGCCACACGTTTGCCTTGCCATTCTGGATACCAAGAACTATTGCCCGGATTTGTTCCATGAGAATTAGCATATGATCTTAAAACTTCAAATTCAATTATATTTTGTCCATTATTATGTCCCCATTTATTTGCTGGATTATGATCCCAAGCCACATACACTTGAGATTTCTCATCAGCCATAATGCAAGGAATCCGTGTCCCATCTTCTAAGAAAAAGTCTATTTTGTCCCCCACATGGCCAAAAGTATTAGTACAAGCGATTAAAAATCTACCATCATAAGTGGCAATACCATTGGTAAAATTAGCACCATTAGGTAACCAATAATCATAATATAACCTACCTGAATCACTATCTCTTGACCAATTCCAACTATTGTCTGAATTCAAATAATATGTAACTGTATATCCGCCATGGCCAAATTCTTCAGGAATTAGTATATCGCCAGAGGTAGTACAAGAAGGCATACCCAGATTGGTTGCTGTCGAAGAGCCTACTTTTCCAAATGGAATATCCGTAGCATACATTACTCTATAAGTATCAACTACCCACCCAGTATAGTTTTGATCTAAAGTATTACCGCTACCACCACCGGGATCTAAAATATACACTTCATTATTATTAACACTATCTACAGCTACCCAGTGTTGACTACTTTTATCATGATGTATTTGTAAAACTATGAATTTTTGATACTGTCCTTCAGCTGGAGTTGAAAGTTCATTAGAAAGCTTTTGCGCTAATTGTGATTTATTACTAATCCCTAAGGATACTGAATTGCCAATTTTCCAATTAGGGGCCAAACTACTAAATCCACTCCAAGCAAAGGCGCCACCAGAAGTCACTCCTCCATTTTGTTTTACCACTGTTACAAAAGCTCCAGGATTAAACTGATTATAGCCATTCGGTAAATTAGTAATTTGTGTTCCCGATCTAGCAATTAACATTGATACCGATGTTAACAAACAACCGATATTAGTAACGGTTGAATTACCTAAAGATATGTTTCCCCACTGTGAATCATATTGCTTCCAAACGCCACCAATAGTAGACGGGTCAACTATACATTCAGCTTGTTCTGCAAAAAGAATTCTATATGTTTCTGCCAATTTAATAATACTTTTAGCAATTTCTTGTTTAGCTATATTTCTAGCATCATCATCTTTTATTGAGCGAACACTTTGCATCGTGCCCCCAATGAAACCATGGGCACAAATGTTAGTCATTGTATAAAATCTTTTGCCAATTTTTGAGCCAAAAACATCAGCCTCACCCATTAAAATATCATTTCCAAATTCAATAGGTATAAGTGTAGCATTGGCTACCGCACCCGCTGTACAAAATATGGCATTAAAAGCTTCACTAATGGCGTTTCCAATAGCATCATTTTCGTCAACCATATTGAAAAATAAACGATCGCCCGCCAAAGCTTTTTCATAATTTTCATCGCTGTATGTTCCAAACCAACCACTAGAATCTAGCATAACTATCGTCGCCGCAGTTAATAAATCTATTTGATTACTATTTTCATCATCTTTGGACTTAGTAAAACTTAGAGTTTCATTATCTTTTTTATTACTAATACTTGTGTTAACATCATTTACAGCATTTTTTATTGATTGAATTTGATTTCGATAATCATTCTTGTCAAAATCTTCATCATATTGATTACTTAAAACAGAAGAGGAAGAACCTCTATATAATACGGTGGCAGCCAAAGCTACATCATCGATTTGATTAGGAAAAATACTCTTAATAATGCGTATTTTTTCCCAGAATTGTTTTTCTGACGCATTAGCACTATCAACAGCAGATTTACCCAGCATACTAGCTTGAACTTGATTAATTGAAAATGAGAAACAAATTATTAGAGTAACAAAAAAACAAACAAATATTTTTTTATAAAATGTTTTGTTTTTTATCTTTTTAATCACTCTCATTTTCATCACCACCAGCTACAATGAATTGTTCTTTGTTTTTTTAATTACAACATTGATTAAAATTATAATTAATAAAACTAAAATTATAGATATATAAGTCGTCATTTCTCTTGCATTATTAGCTAAACTTTTATTAGCCGAAGATCTTTCTATTTCAATATGAATAGGCTTATTATTATAATTTTCCTTATTAATTATCCATGTATAAGTATTATCCTTAATTACATCTGCATTACTATCAACTACTAACTCATTTGTAGTAATATTTATTTTAGCCGAATCCATTTGAACCTTTCCATAATGATTAAAACATTTAAATTCACCTTCAGTTGTTATTGAAATTTTATTTTGATTTATTACTATTTTTCTATTATCATAACACCAATTTAATATTTTAGCTTTTTTAAATTCATCAGAGTTGTATGAATATTTATAATCTATTTTGAACGAATCATCAGTTTCTTTATACTTACTAGTATAAAAAACATCTTCTTTTTCAAATACTGTATTTTTAGTATTTTTAAGTAAATTTAAAGCATCATTATCAAATGGCTTTTTAATATTTATCGAAATATTTTCATTAAAAAATGATTGTGTAATATTTAAATTATAATTTACTGTACAGCCTGTTAATAGTAATGGTAGCGCTAAAAGTAATAATTTTTTTTTCATAATTTCACCTTCATCTATTATGATAATTAGTTCCAGTATCTATTATTTGATTATTTTTCAGCTGTACAGAATAAATTTTATAATTATTAGTAAATTTAATAATATAATTAGATTTAATAAGTTGAATCATTGGAAAATATGGTGAATCAACTTCATCATCGCCATTCCTATTTTCTGTTGTTGTAATATAAATTTTATTTAATTCCGAATCGTCAAAACTAATGGATTGTAATTGACAATATGTCTCTGGATTAAGTACTCTTTGTAATTGCCAATCCTTATCATAAATTCTTTCATAAAGTTGATTATTTGAGTCTAACTTTGTTTTTTGGATATCAAGGTATGGCAAAATATTATTTTCCCAAACAGAAGATTTAATAGTCGCAGTATCATAATTTAAATAAACATTTAAAAATTGGGCTGCTATATTTTGCATCCTAGTCACATCTAATTGGTCTGCTTTATATATCGTTTTATTTTCAGCATGGCTCCTTTTTTGACTTTCTTGAGCATTCAAATACAAATTACAAAAGAAATTAATTCCTAACAAAAGTATTAAAAGGCAAATTAAAAAAGTAATAATTTTTTTCAATTAAATCACATCCATTTTTATGCTTTTTCAAGAACATACCAACCAACATAATCTATTTTACTTAATTGTTCTTTTGTATATTGAACACTATTGCCACCCCGGCCAGAATCTTTTATCCAAAAATTTTCCCCATCATACTTATAAGCCATTATAACATGATCAGCAGAATACATGCTACCATCAGCATTAACAAAGTGATTTCCATCGCCATTATCCGAACATATTACGACTTTTCCGCCGGATTTCATGGCGTTAGCCACCTCGTCAATATTATTATAATGAGTAGAAGTTAATCCATATTTTTCAGTAGCAAAAGAAACTAAACTGCTTACAATAGATCCGCCAGGTGCATATGCAGATACATTTCCATTATAATGTTCTCGCAATTGATTACTTATATCTAGCGGGGTAAAGGTTTCTCCCGTTAAAAGATCAATAACATGCGTTATCGAACATAATCCACATCCCGATTGGCAAATACTCGAGCCACCAGCACTCCACTCATTTCCACATTGTTTAAAATAAAGTGAATCCCAACCACCTTCATTAGCATAAGCAGTATTATTGCCCACAGCGCCAAAAATTGTAAAAAAAGTTTGTGGTAAACAAATTACAACTAATACTACCATGGTTATAATGATTATAGGCAATAAAATGGCGGCCACAAAAGGAAGCCCCATGAAAAGGCCAATAAAGGATTTTTTTTGACCATCATCTTGTATAGCTTCCTTAGTTGTTTTTGATTTTTTTAAATTTTGTGCGGCTTTTTTAGCTTTTAATAGTATCGCTGGTACAGCCATAATATCACCACCTATTTATTAAAGTCCGCCACCGCTTCCGAATGAATCTAATTCTTGTTCAGTTACAACGACATTAATTTGCATTCTTTTACGGCCACATATAAATAAGGCCTCACCTTGATTAAATCCTTTAATTGCATTTCGTTCATTATCGTTTAAATCTATTAATTTTGATAAATCGTCAACAGCTTGTTTTCGAAGTTGCATAACTAAATAATA